>JAEZMI010000430.1 GCA_023414975.1 Pseudomonadota bacterium
CAAGGATGTGATCCCCCTCTACCGCGATGCTGCCGGGACTGACCCGAATGTGACAGCCGGACTGCTGGCGGCGCTGGGCAACATCCTTGGCGCGACGCCCTCGGCAGAGGACCTTGCGGCCTATGTCTATGCCGTCCTTGGCGGCCAGTCCTATACTCGCCGGTTCTGGAACGAACTCGAAACCCCCGGCGCTCGCGTCCCCATCACCAAGGACGGCGCGACCTTTGCCGAGGCGGTGGCGCTGGGTCGCAAGCTGATCTGGCTGCACACCTATGCCGAACGGTTCCGCAGTGCCGATCGGGGCGATGAAATCCCGCCCGGTGCGGCGAAGATCATCAAGGGCGTGTCCGACAGCCCGGCACATTATCCCGAGGCCAATTCCTACGATCTGACTACCCACGAAATCACCGTGGGCGATGGCCGGTTCGGCCCCGTTGCGCCGGAGATTTGGGAGTTCGAGGTTTCGGGCCTCAAGGTCGTGCAGTCCTGGCTGGACTATCGGATGAAGAAGCGGGCGGGCAAGAAATCCTCGCCGCTGGACGACATCCGGCCCGAACGCTGGACCGCGCGGATGAGCGACGAGCTTTTGGAACTGCTGTGGGTTCTGGAATCGACGCTGGCGATGGAGCCAGAGCTTGAAAAGGTGCTGGACAAGATCGTCGGTGGCCCCTGCTTTTCCGCCGCCGATCTGCCGACCCCGACCCCCGAGGAGCGCAAGGCGCCCGGAACCAGCAGCGCTGCCGGTGGTCTGCTAGGGCTTATGGGCGTCGAAGATGACGAAGTAGATGGCGACGAAGATGATGAGTGAGCGGCCTCGCTCCCTTCCCGCTGCCCGCTCTCTACGGCGCTATTCGAGCATACGACCGTACAATTGGCAGGGCGATATGGTCTCAAGAGAAAATCTATTGCCAATTTCAGGTGGGTGAATGGCAAAGCTCAAGGGTCCTAAGTTCATCCAATATTTCCAACCTGTCATCGACGGGTTGCATGATCTTGGGTCATCGGCAAAGCCGCGTGAGGTCTACACCTGGATTGCCGAGCACCATCCCATTCCCAAGGAAGAGATCGAGAGCACGACCAAAGGCGGGCAATCGAAATTTGAGAACAAAGTCGGCTGGGCGCGCTTCTATCTGGCCAAGGGCGGCTTGATCGATACCGAACAACGCGGCGTGTGGGTGCTCACCGAGAAAGGGCGCAAGGCCAACCTGTCCCACGAGGACGCATATAACCTTTTCAAGTCGATACATGACGGCTTTCAGCGCGAGGACGGCCAACCCGGCGAAGCAGAGACCGAAAAGACGGTCGACGAAGCTGACGCCAGCGCACCGGATGAAAAGGCCTATCTCAATCAGGACGCTATCCAAGAAGAGCTTGTGCGCATCCTGCGCGGCATAACAGACAAAGGCTTTGAGGAGCTGTGCGCTCGTCTCCTCCGACACATTGGCTTCGAAAATTTGAAGGTGACGGGACAGACCGGAGATCACGGAATTGATGGTGAGGGCTTCCTACTCATCAACCGGTTCGTTCGCATCAAGGTCATGTTCCAGTGCAAGCGCTATGCGGGTACGGTGCAGGTCAAGGAAATCCGCGACTTCCGAGGGGCGATCCAGGGCCGCGCCGAACGAGGCATCTTTCTGACCACCGGAACCTTCACGAAAAGCGCCCGCGAGGAAGCCGCCCGCGAGAATGCGACGGCGATTGAGCTGGTGGACATCGACCGCCTGCTTGAACTGCTGATCGAGGAAGGACTTGGCGTCCGCGAAACCAAGGCGCTGACGATAGATCGAGATTTCTTCTCGCCCTATCAAAAGGCTCTTTGATCTCGCATGCAGATTCGAGACCTCCCAGCGCCGGTCACCGCATCAAAGGCCGATTGGCTCGCCGGAACCACATGGCTGGGGTTCACGCCGACCGAGGGCGACCTCACCGCGCGCAACAAGTGCCAAAGCACGATCCAACGGCAGTTCGGCAGCGGATACGTCATTGAGTACATTACGGAGCAGTTCAGCGAGCCGAATTCGGGATTTGAGAATGACCCGGCATATCTCGCAGAGCGGGAGGCTCATCGGGCTTTGGCCGGTCGCCTGATCGCCGTCCACAAGCTGCGCACGACGGCTCGCTCCCTTGAGACGATCCTTGGCGCGGAGGAATTCAAGCGGCTCCAGGACATGTGGGCGCAGGGCGGCAAACGGTATCGGTGGTCAGTCGCCTTTCCGATTGTGGAAAGCTACGAGATTGTCGGTCGCCCCAAGGCGAAGGACGTCCTGGGGGAAGCGGCCTATAGGCGGTTGTACCAGCGATCTTCCGCCACGCTTCGCACGCTCACCGATGACGAACGACGGCTGATCGCGGGCCTCGAATTGCGCCAGATCGCAACGGCGAACTCATGGATCGGCATTGAGGACGAGTTCAGGCTTGCCGAGGCCAGCGAGATCAATCCCGACGTGGAACGAGCCATCGGCCGGGACCTTGCGGCACTTGAAGGCATGGAAGCCGAGCGATTGGCGAAGGTGAAGCGGCGCGCCGCTTGGATCGCCGACAGGTTCGTTCGGGAAAGGCAAAGAGCGGGGACGATCATTTGTGACGACTGCGCTTTTGATCCGACAGACCTAGCTGTGGAATTGGGAGTGAAGCCGCGCGGCTTCTTGGATGTCCACCACAAGAACCCATTGGACGAGGGCGTTCGATATACTACGGTCGCCGACTTCGCGCTGCTTTGCCCGACCTGCCATCGCGTGGAGCATGTCAGGCTTCGAAAATCGAAGCGCCAAAATTCGTGACAAGTGAAGTGCCCAGCCCCCCGTTCCCTTCCCACCGCCCGCTCTCTACGGCGCTATTTTGGGAGCGCGAGAGCGGGCCGTGGAAAGCGAACTACCCTCAGCGCTCTATCTCTACCTCTATATCGGCAGGGCGACGGAACGAGGAGGGGCGACGCATGAGCCCGAGAGCCGTTTCATCCGCGTGGCGACCCGGTGGCGACCCGGAATTGAAACGACGAGGCCGCCTTGCGGCGGCCTGACGTAACGCATTTAATTTGAAGGAGAAACTGGAGCGGGCGATGGGATTCGAACCCACGACCCCAACCTTGGCAAGGTTGTGCTCTACCCCTGAGCTACACCCGCACGCTCCGTGTTCGGACGTTCCGGTTTTGCCGGCGACCCCGAACGGGCCGTCTCTATGCCCCAGCCCCGTCCGGATTGCAACGGGCTTTTTCAGCTTTTCGCTCCGCCCGATGACCGGACGTGGATAACTCCCCCACGACGGACGCTGGACGGGGGTTCACAAGGCGCGCTCGGTGAAGGCATCGGCGAGGCGGACTCCGTCGCTCAGCCGCTCCAGCCGGCAGCGGTGCACCAGCGTGCCCTCACCGCGGCGCGCCGCGAGCCAGCGCACGACGAGCCGCTCACCCGGATCGAGATTGCCGTGGAAGAAGACCTCGCGCCGGCGCGTCGTGGCGTGCGGCGCGCGCCGACCGTCCAGATGCCATTCGGCCCGATCGAGGAACCCGACGAAGCTGGAGAAATAAAGAAAACCGGCGCCATTGAAATCCAAGGCCGGGCAGGGGTCGATCTCGAAGCATCCTTCCCCGGCCGGTGCCGTGAGATCGAAGCCGAAATGGTGCGCGAGCCGGCCTGCCCGCAGCTCCGCCGCACGGGCGGCAAGCGCACTCGGCCGCGCGGGCGGCATCACGGCCGGCGCGGCAAAGCCGTCCAGCGCAACACGGGCGACCGTGTGATTGCCCCCGCCGCTGGCACGCCGCACGAAAACCGAGACGAGCTCCACCTCGCCGAGGCAGACCCCGTCGCGGAGCACGCGGTGATGGCTGGCGCATTGGGTGCGAGAGATGCGGCGCAGGCGCGAGGAGAGAACGATGCGGTCATTCTCCCCCAGCCGGTCAAAGGCGCCGCCCCGCACAGAGAGGGCGCAGAAGGCGGCATAGACCGGCGCGCCGTCGGAATCGCGAAAATCAGGCACGGCCTGGCCGGCCATTGCCGCCAGCAGCATCCAGTGTCGATGGCCCAGCTCTTTCAGCAGCCACCCTTCCGAGAGACCGGCGAGGGACAGCTGCGGCATGCCGAGCACCAACGAAACCTCGCTTGTCGGCTCGCTCGCCACGTCGCCTCCCGCTTCGCGTACAAACGGGACGGGCATGGTCGCGGGTATGGGGGCCTCAAGGTCGAGCGGGGTGAGCGGGCGGTTCATGCCGCGCTGTCCTGCCCGGCCTGGGCACGGCGCCCGGCGATGTGGTCGACGAGGAAAGCCGCGTCGCGCCCGACGCTGCCGAAGCGGCCGGAGCCCCATGTGTGCAGCCAGGGAAGGCCGAGGAAATAGAGGCCGTCCTGCGCGCTCACCCCGCGCCGATGCTGGGGATGGCCCGCGCCATTGAACACCGGCGCGTCGAGCCAGCGGAAATCCGGCCGGAAACCGATGCACCAGACAATGGCGGCAATGCCCGCTGCGCCGAGATCGAGGGCGGCGCGCTCCTGCGGCGGCTCCCACACCGGCGTGTAGACGCTGGGCGGCGGCGCATCGATGGCATTCGCCGCGATGTGCTTGTCGATTGCAGCGTTGATGCCGTTATAGGTGCGGTCGGCATCATCCAGCGCCTGCCGCAGATTTTCCTCGAAGAGCAACGTTTCGCCCTCGAGGTCGCGGAGGAGGCCGTAGAGCTCCATCCCCTCCCGCGCAAATCGGCGCAGATCGATGTCGCGCCCGCCATCGCGGCCGGTGACATAGTGGTTGGTGTTGTCACGGACGCCCTCGCGCAGCGGATGCCGTTCCACCGGCATGTCGTAATAGCCCATGTCGGCGAGCCAGGCGACGACGTCGCGGCCCCGGTAGAAACGGGCGCAGCGCGGCGCGTCGCCCACGGCGAGATGCACCTTGCGGCCGGCGAGGTGCAGGTCCTCGGCGATCTGCGCGCCGGACTGGCCCGAACCGACCACCAGCACCGCGCCGGGCGGCAACTGGCCGGGATTGCGGTATTGCGCCGAATGAATCTGGGCGATGTGCGCCGGCAGGCGCTCCGCCAGGCGGGGGATGATCGGCTCGTGATAACCCCCCGACGCGGCGATGACATGATCGGCGCTGAAATCGCCGGCGCTGGTGGCGATGAGAAAGCCACCTGCCGCGCGGGGCGAGACCCGCCGCACGCTTACCCCCTCGCGGATCGGCGGATCGACCTTTGCGCGGAACCCGGCGAGATAGGCGAGGATCTCGTCCTTCTTCATGAAGCCGTTCGGCTCCGGACCCTCATAGGGATGGCCGGGCAGGTCGCATTGCCAGTTCGGCGTCACCAGGCAGAAATTGTCCCAGCGCTGGCTCTCCCAGGCGTGCATGGCCCGATGCTTCTCCAGCACCAGATGGCCGATGCCGCGCTGGCGCAGATGGTAGGAGGCCGAAAGCCCCGCCTGACCGCCGCCGACGATGACGACCGGGTGATGCTCGATGCGGTTCTCATTCATGCGGGTCTCTCCGCGAGGTGGGGCTTACGCGTCGAAGGATTCGACGGCGACCAAGGCCCCGGATTGCGTGGAAAAGGAGCGTCCGGCGCTCTCCAGCCGGGCGAGTTGCCCGAGGGCGCGCGAACAGGGGAAACCGTACTTCGCCTGCACCCGCTCGCTGGCGATCGTGAG
>JAEZMI010000431.1 GCA_023414975.1 Pseudomonadota bacterium
ATCCATTTCCACCAGTTGCGGTAGATGCTTCAACAGATGTGTTTCCTCTAATTACAGTTGTAGTCGAATCAATATAACCTAATTTTAAATCAACAATGGGTTGACCATTTGGTAATGGAACTTTCAAATGGACGCCTATGCCTTTATCAACAGTTACAAAACTATGACCACAACCAGTTAATAAAATAAAAGGAATCAACAATAAGAATTTTTTTATAAACATAATAGTTTTCTCCTTTAGATATTTGTATATCTTTAAAAAGAGAAAACTATAAATATTTATTTAGAATCAGAATATTAGATTATTTTTTCAGTATGACATTCTTAATAAAACTTCCTGCCAAAAGAAACATAAAGAAAGCAATCATTACTCCAAGGGGCCAAGCATCGGATTGAAAACAACAAATCATAAATGCAAATGGAGCAACTGCAAAAATACACAAATAAAACAATCCATAAATAATGGTAGGTAATGCAGAACACAATAAAAGGATTTTATCTGTAACATCAAATTTCTTGTTGCAAAAAATTCCAAAAATCAACATAGGCAAAGAAATGACAAGTCCAAGCAAAGCAAGAATTGTAGGCAAATCAAAGAATTTTTTTTCGTTATCACTCATGTTTTTCTCCTATAATTTTAGTTAATTATAATATATCATAGGATTAAAAGATATCAACATGATTCTCTCTATTTTCTTTATTCTCTATTGAGAGTTCAAGAGATTGGTGGTAGCGAACCTCCTACTTAACTCTTATTCAGAATCAAGCAGAAAACAAAATCACCAAAATTTTTTGCTATTTAAATATATAACTCTTATTAAAAATATATAATTAATTATTAATTAATATTAATATTAATTTAAAATATATATTTTTAAATTTAAAAAAATGGATTTGTTTCATTTTAAAAACAGTGAATTGATTTCAAATAAAAAGCAGTGGCTTAAAAACCACTGCTAAATCTTTTTTAAAATGGAAAATCATCAAATTTAAATTTGCGGACATTTCCAACAGTATTATATCTTATTTCTGAAAATGCTCCATTCTTTTTCATATATTCACGAATACGAGCATGAATTGTATTCGCTGGAGTTTTTGCATTTTCGGAAAACTGAAATAAATTTTCTTGTTTGATAATATTATAAATTTCAGTTGCAGTTAATCCATCGGATAATACATCATCTCTTTTCAACACTTGTAAACAAATCTGAATCAAAGGAATTGCATTTCTTTTTCTTTTAGGTTTAACAACATTTGTTGTATTTTTAACAACATCTTCTTGTTTAACCCATGTTTTAATAGTATCAGTAGTTGCAACAAAACTTTGATTACTATTAACAAATTTGCAACCATAAACATCATCATCAATTTTTGATGTAATTTGAATCACACAATTAGATTGCGGAATATTATTAAGACACTTCACAAACTTGTCATTAACTTCAATTTCCATTTTTTATCCAAAAACCCTTTCCATATCTTCTTTTACTTTTTTTGTAAATCCTTTTTCATATTCACCTTTCCAATCAGCAACAACAAAAGTTGCATAATGAATTTTTTTAATCTTTGAATTAGGTTTATAACATTCTTTATTCAAAGATGTTGAAATAGTATTTTTAAATGTTTTACCATTTCTTGGCATCTTATATCCTTTTTCAAAAATCAATTCACACAATTCATCTATGTGAATAGGACGTTGTTCTTCTTTTAAAATATCTAAAGCATAATTCAATGCACTTTTCGATTTTAAAGGTTTATTTAAATGATGTCTGCAATTTCTTAAAGTTTCAAACCAAAAATATTCGATTTTATTATTGTCAATAAAACGAACTTTAATTTGATCTTTTTTAGAATTTCCTAATTCAAGAACTTCAATAGTTCTTATTTCTTCTCGTTTTGTATTAGGATTTATTCTTACAAAATCCAAATACATTCCTTCTTCAATTTTATAAATCATTCAAATTTTCATTTTTTTGTTATTCTTGTTCTACACTTTCAATAGAATATTCAGCATCATCTTCACTGAAACAAGTATTATGAGCCTCTTGCATTGCTTTTTCTTTTGCTTCTTCTTCGCTCTCTGCTTCAACTTCAAAACGGTCAAAAGCATAGGATGTACGACAAATTCCAACATAAAACTTTTTCATTCAGAAAACTCCTTATATTTTATGATACCCTTAATATATCATATTCTTAAAAGATATCAATGTGATTCATTTGCGGATTTCTGTATTAAAATGAAAACACAATTGAGGAACATAACTGCTATCATTGTCAGTATAATAACCATATTCAATAAAGTCAAATTTTTGTTTCACTCTTTCAATAAGTTTTTTAAAAGTATTCTTATGAGTCCGCTCAGATACTTTTATGTCCATAGAATCTTCATATACACAAATAGGAGGAAACACACTTGAACCAACTTGAATACAATGTGGATAAAGGTGTTTATTAAAAACATTTTGTGTTTTCAAATATTCCAAAACTTTTTCATAATTTTTCATATAAAATCCTTTCAAAAATAAATCCGATTCATTTTTTTAACAACTAATCAATTTTGTTTTTCTATGATGTACTATAAATACATCATACATTCAAATAATTTTGATATTGTTAATTTTACTTCCCCCATGCTCTTTCAATATTATTCTTATCCATATAATCAAGAATTTTATCTTGCATAAAATGAACCAAATCAATACCTTTAATATGTTCGTAAGTTTTAGGATCGTTTGAAACATATTTTTGATAAAGATAATTTATGAAAACCTTTTTATAAAAACAGAGTTCTTTATATTCTTCACTTCTTTTAATTTCACCTTCCGAACATTGGCAAATAAAACAACAAAAATTACTATACAAAGTCAATTCATCTCGTTCAGATTTAGTATAAACATAATTTTTGTTCGTTGTATAACTAAAACCATAAAGATAATTAACGGCATCAACATTCATTTGCATCAAACGTTTGCCTAATGCAGTTCTATCTTCATCTTTATACTTTGCAGTCTTTTCACACAAC
>JAEZMI010000014.1 GCA_023414975.1 Pseudomonadota bacterium
AGGTAACGGAGACGGCGCGGTGATGAGCGAATTGACCGCCGAACGGCTCCGTGAAGCTCGGGAGCGAGCCGATAAAATCGCGCTTCAGAACGCCAAAGCTCGGCGTGAACTCGTGCCGGCCGCTGACGTTGAGCGTGCTTGGTCCGAGGTGCTTCGCGACGTCCGGGGCCGGATGCTTGCCGTGCCAGCGCGCTGTATGGCGCGCATTGGTCGCCTGACACCTGCCGAAGGCCAGATCATCGAACAAGAGGTGCGTGACGCGCTTCAGGGAGCGGCTGATGCTCGTTGACATCGAACGCCGTGCGCGGGCGGCGCTTACGCCGCCGCCTCGCCTGCCGCTGTCTGACTGGCTCGAAAGCCATGTGGTGCTGCCGGCCGATGTGTCGGCTCTTCCCGGCCCGGTCCGGCTTTATCCGTTTCAGCGCGGAATCGCTGACGCCATTGGCGACCCGGCAATCGAACGCGTGACGCTGGTTAAGGCGGTGCGCGTTGGGCTGTCGACGCTCATGGCTGGTGCTGCCGCATCTTTCGTCGCGAATGAACCCTCGCCCATGCTGATGCTCTTGCCGACCGAGGCAGACGCGCGTGACGCTATGGTGTCGCAGATCGAGCCCGTGTTTGAGGGCAGCCCTGCCCTTAGCGGCTTGCTTGCACCGGACGGCGACCGCAACACGTTGCTGTCCCGCCGTTTCCCCGGCGGCTCGCTCAAGGTCGTCGCCGCGAAGTCCCCGCGCAACCTGCGCCGACATAACGTCCGCGTCCTGCTGATCGACGAAGCCGACGCGATGATGCCCGGTCCGGAGGGCTCCCCGATCCTGCTGGCGGAAAAGCGCACCCTGTCCTTCGGCAACCGCAAGATTGTGCTGGGTAGTACGCCGTTGCATGAGGAAACCAGCAATGTGCTGCGGGCCTATGCGGCGAGTGATAGGCGCGTTTTTGAGGTGCCCTGTCCGCATTGCGGACATCGGTTCGAACTCCTCTGGCGGCATATTCAGTGGCCGGAGGGTGATCCGGCGAAGGCGCATGCCGTCTGCCCGGCGAATGGTTGTGTGATCGAGGAAGCCGATAAGCCGGGCATGGTCGAAGCTGGCAACTGGCGCGCAACGGCGCCGCAGGTTCGGGGACATGCTGGCTTCCGGTTGAACGCCTTGGTTTCGCTCTTGCCGAATGCCTCGTGGAATAAGCTCGCTGCCGAATTCCTGGCTGCTAAGGACGATCCGGAAAGCCTTCAGGTGTTCGTGAACACCATCCTCGCCGAGGGCTGGAAAGATGGCGGTGACGAGGTGGACGAGGCCGCGCTTGCGGCGCGCGCCGAGCCTTTCGGGCTCAATGCCATCCCTGCCGAGGTGCTGGCGATCACGGCCGGCTGCGATGTTCAGGATGACCGGATCGAGGTGACGCTGTGCGGCTGGAACCGCGCCGATCTTTTCGTGCTTGGTCACGTCATCGTTTGGGGCTCCCCCGATGATGATGCGACATGGCTTGAACTCGACTCGCTGCTGAAGTCCCGATGGAAGCACCCACACGGCGGAATGCTGAAGGTTGATGCCGCTGTCGTTGATGCCGGTGACGGCGATTGGACCGAGAAAGTCTATAGCTTTTGCTTCCCGCGCGCCGTCCGCCGCATCATGGCCGGTAAGGGCGTCGGAGGTGCCCGCCCGATCATTCAGGCGAGTTCGTCCAAGGTCCGTGGCGGAAGGCTTTGGATCGTAGGCGTGGACGGCATCAAGGCCGCGCTGGTGAACCGCCTTTCGAGAGGCGCTTCGATCCGTTTTTCGTCCGAGCTTGAGCCGGTTTGGTTCGAACAACTCACCAGCGAGCGACGGACAGTGCGATATTTCCGGGGCCAGCCCGTGCGCCGTTTCGAGCGCATCCCCGGCCGCCGTGCCGAAGCTCTCGACTGCACGGTCTATGCCTTTGCCGCCCGCCACGCGCTGACGTTGAACTGGGGCATGCGCGAAGAAGAGCTTAACGGCGCGCCGGCCACGAAGTTGGTGCCTGCCGTTATGCGGTCCACGTGGTTAGGTCGTTGATCGCAGGTAGTCGGCCGTAACCGGCGTGGAAACAGGTTGAGGGCATAAACGCATAGTATTCGCGCTTCGATCGCTACGCCATTGCAACAATGCATTAATCGTGATTCTGTTCGTTGGATGATTGCCGTTCTGCGACGACTCTTCTCCATCCCCACCAGCACCCGCGCATACGATGGCGCGGCAGGTGGTCGACGGACTCTGTCGATTGGGCGGTTCGGCCGCGTCAATGCTGAGATCGGCGCTGCTGGGCAGACGCTGGCGGCGCGGTCCGCGCACCTTGTCGAGAACAACCCGCTCATCGCCAACGGGGTTGCTAACCTTGTCGGTGAAACGATTGGCTCCGGAGTTCGCCCCTCCGCTGCGCCTCGGCTTGTCGAACTGTTCGACGGTTGGGCCGAAAGCGCCGATGCGGACGGCCGCACGGACTTCTACGGCTTGCAGGCTGCTGTCGTGCGCGATGTTGCGGTGAGGGGCGAGGCATTCGTGCTTGCGGTGCTCACTGACGACGGCTTCAAGCTCCGGCAGCTTGACGTTGATCAGGTCGACCGTTCCCTCACTCGGACGATCGACGGTGGCACCATTGTGCAAGGTGTCGAGTTCGACGCCACCGGCCGGCGCGTCGCTTATTGGATTGCGCCCTCTCGCGAGGACAGCTTCGCCGGCTGGGCGCCTCCGGTGCGGGTCAATGCCGGCGACGTGTTCCACGTTTTCCGTCCGAGCTTCCCCGGTCAGGTTCGGGGCGTGCCGTGGACTGCTTCGGTGATCCTGGCTGCGAACGAACTCGACAAGCTCTGCGATGCGCTCCTGATGGGTGCGAGCGTTGCCGCGATGTTTGCTGGCTTCATATCGGATCAGAACGACGTCGCTGGGGGCGAAGATGCCTTCGGTGATGATCCGCAGCCCTCTATCGAGCCGGGCACGCTGGTCCGCCTTAAGGGCGGACAGACGGTGACGTTTGCCACGCCGCAGCAAGCTGAGGCCGTTACTGACCTCCTGAAGGCGCAAATCCGTTCCCTTGCGGCTGGCTTGGGCGTGCCCGCCTTCATGATCGACGGCGACTTGACTGGGGCGAATTACAGTTCGCTTCGCGCCGGGCTGTTGCCGTTCCGACGGCGGACGGAAGCCTTCATCTATCACTGCCTTGTGCCGCAGTTCCTTGCGCCCGTTTGGCGTCGCCTCATGGTGTTGGACGGCGATCCTGATGCGCGTGCCGAGTGGATTGCCCCGGCTCCGCTTCAGGTCGATCCCGCGAAGGCCGTCGAGGCCGACCTCGCCGAGATTCGTGCTGGCCTTAGCTCGCGTCGTCAGAAGGTCAATGAGCGCGGCTGGAACGTCGACACCCTCGATGCCGAGATCGCGGCCGACAAATCCCGGGAAGCGACCTTGGGTCTCTCCTTCGACGCGCCGACTGCGAAGACGCCGGAGGTTGCATGAACGAGATCACTCGCCGCTTGCCGGCGGACCCGCGTCCGTCCAGCTGGAACGAAGACGATCGTACCTTCGAAGCTGTGATTAGCACCGGCGCTGCTGTGAGGCGCCGTGATGCACGCGGTCCCTTCACCGAGGTGTTGAACCTTGCTGGCGTTGACCTCGCCAGCCTGTCCGGTCTCCCGGTGCTCGACAATCATCGGCAGGCCAGCGCGCGCGATGCGATTGGCGTGATCGTGAGTGCCAAGCGCGAAGGCGGCGCCATCATCGCCAAAGTCCGGCTTGGGATGGCAGCCGATATCGCCCCCATCGCCGAGCGCGCCCGTGACGGGCTGCTGAGCGTCTCGATTGGCTACCGCGAAGCCGGACGATCCGAGCGGCTCGACGGCGCCGAGCGCGTCGTGACCGTCACCCCTCTCATCCACGAAGCCTCTTTGGTCGCCGTGCCGGCTGACCGGCAGGCTAAAATCAGGAGCGGCACTATGCCCGAACCGACCGAAGAAGCGGCGCCGCTGGTGCCGGAGATGCCCGCAGCCGATCAGGCCCGCATTCGGAGCCTTGGCGAGCTGGCGGATTTGCCGCCGTCCTTTGCCGAGGCGCAGATTGCGGCCGGTGCTACCGTTGAAGAAGCCCGCACCGCCGCCCGCGCGGCGATGATCGAGCGCAGTCGGCAGGTGCCGGTGATCCGGGTGCAGTCGCCGCCGCAGGATGATCCGACGGTCCGCCTGCGCTCCATGGGCGAGGCGCTGGACGCTCGCCTTGCCGGCACGGCGCCGTCGGAATCGGCCCGGCCCTTCATCGGCGCCAGCCTCCGCGACATGGCTGCCGAGTGCCTCCGTGCGCGGGGCGTCTCGACGCGCGGCATGAATCCGGACGAACTGTTCCGCGCGGCCCACACGACGTCGGACTTTCCGCAGCTTTTGCAGGGTGTCGGCGCCCGCACCCTCATGGCGAGCTACACCGCCGCTGCCTCGCCGCTGAAGCAGATTGCCCGGCAGGGCTCTCGTGCGGACTTCCGGCCCGGCTCGACGCTTAAGCTCGGCGAACTGTCCGCCCTCTCCAAGGTCCCCGAAAGCGGAGAGATCAAGAGCGTCTCCCGCTCCGAGGCCGCCGAGTCCTATGTGCTGGACACCTATGCGGGCATGTTTGCGATCACCCGCAAGGCGCTCATCAACGATGACCTCAACGCCTTTGCCGACTGGTCGCGCGCCGCTGGGCAGGCCGCTGCCGCTACCGAGGCGGGCGTGCTGTGGTCCCTGCTCTCGCAGGCGTCTGGTGCCGGCCCTGTGATGAACGAGGACGGCAAGCGCCTCTTTCACGTTGATCATGGCAACGCTCTCACCGCTGATGACCTCCACGTCGTTTCCCTGAAGGCCGCGCGTCTGGCGCTTCGGACCATGAAGGGGCTGGATGGCAAGACGGTCATCAGTGTGACGCCGCGCTACCTCGTGGTCGGTCCGCAGCTGGAAACCTACGCTGAACAGTTGCTGACCGAGATCAGCGCTAACAGCGTTGACGCGGTGAACCCCTTTGCCGGCAAGCTCGCCCTGCTGGTGGAGCCTCGGATCACCGACAATAGCTGGTACGTCTTCGCTGACCCCGCGACGGCGCCCGTGCTGGAATACAGCTATCTGTCGTCGGCCCCCGGTCCTCAGATGGCGAGCCGGGAAGGCTGGGACGTGCTCTCGACCGAATACCGCGTGGTGCTCGACTTCGGAGCGGGCGCGGTCGATTGGCGCGGCGCCGTCCGCAATCCCGGTGCCTGACGATGTCGGATGCTGCGACCATTCTCGCGCGTCTTGATGCGCTGCGCGAACTGCGGGCAAGCGGCACCAAGCGGTCCCGGTTCGCGGACGAAGAAGTCGAGTTCAAAAGCGACGCCGAGATGCGCGCCGCCATCGTCGATCTTGAAAATCAGCTGGCGGCGCTTCAGGGGCGCCGCCCTTCCATCATCCGCTTCAGCACCTCGAAAGGTCTGTGAACATGCGCAACTATGTGCAGCCCGGTGACGTGCTCACCATTCCCGCCCCGGCGGACGTTCTGTCCGGCGCTGTTGTCATTTCCGGCGCCATCATCGGCGTTGCGGCCGGCGACGCTCTTAGCGGTGCCGAGGTCGACGTTGAGACGCGAGGCGTCTTCATCCTCCCGAAGGTCTCGGCCCTCGCGATCGCGGTCGGAGACGTCGTCTATTTCGACAACGCGACCAAGCTGGTTACCAAGACGGCGAGCGGTAACATGAAGCTCGGCGTGGCGGTGACGGCGGCGCCTAACCCCTCGGCGATCGTGAATGTGCGGCTTTCCGGCTTCTGACGAGCTTTCGGCGGGGTACGTCTCCAAGGGCACGCCGGCCCTAAAGTTCGCTGGGTCCCCGCCGAAGGGCATAGAACCCACGGACAGGCGCATAGAGGCGCTGCGGTCTGGTCCTTGCCGCAGTGAAGCCGCCTCCGGTGGTGGTCGCCGGAGGCGGCAGCCTCTCGCAGAAGGCGAGCGATCAACCGCCGCCAAGACAAAGGCCGTCTCAATCCAACTCCGCTGATTCTAGGAGCATTGCCATGGCCGATCGTTGGACCGACTCAGAAACGTTTGATCTTGGCTTCATGCTCGGCATGGGGATGACGGCTGTCGACGCCGCTGACGTCATGGGTCGTTCCCTCGGCGCCGTTCAGATGCGCATGCTGCGGTTGCGCAAGAAGATGCCGAATCGGCGTGACGGCAGCGCGGTCGTCCCGATCACCGTCTATCCGCAGGCCAAGCGCGTCATTGACGAGGCTGCGGCCTTCCGAGGCCAGCGCCGCGAGCATGTCATTGAGAGGCTTTGCCAGATCGTTGGCGAAGAGGGCGCACTGTTCCTCGAAAATCTGCTGGATGATCAAATGTAACAATTAATGATCTGCATTTATCTCGATCTAAAATGCGGAGGCTTATACAGATTCGCCTTCATTTTTACTGTAAGCCGACGAGACCTCGGTGCTGGCCATCCCATTTTAAGTCTAACAGATCGACTTAACCACTCCTTGGCCCAATCGTGCCCTCTCAAAATATCGAAGGCATAAAGTATATCCCTCACAATTTTTATGTATTCAATAGCATCCTTAGTGCCATCTGGTATACGTCCAGTATGCGCCATTTTGTTTCTTTTCTCTATAAGTTTCGAAGCAGCCGAAAAATGATCAGAAAGAGCGTTCCACAAATCGATACTCTCAGGAGATTCATCAATTAGACGACGAACATAGTCCTTCAGTATTCTATCGATCGGCGGAGTGGGACCCTTCTCAAACAGCCAGGAGGTGCCAGGCACTAATTCGGCGCAGAACCCCTTTACTCCAGCTTCCAAGGCAGTAACAACGACAAGTATACTGCTAAGAGGAGCGATCGGAGCAAGATGATACGCCTCCCTTAAGAGCTGATGACCCAGAGGCTCTCCTCCCTGAGAGGAATTCCACAACTCTTGGAACTCTGACTGATGAGGGGCATCCCACTCTATGCCGACCGCAGCATCGAACGAAACA
>JAEZMI010000041.1 GCA_023414975.1 Pseudomonadota bacterium
GCGCATGACCACCCGACCGGATGGCGGCGCTATGTCTATTCGACGAACCACAAGGACATCGGCACGATGTACCTGTGGTTCGCAATGTTCGCGGGCGTGATCGGCGGCATCCTGTCGATCGGCATCCGCGCCGAGTTGCAGGAGCCGGGGATGCAGATCTTCTCCGATCCGCAGACTTTCAACGTCTTCACCACCGGCCACGGCCTGATCATGATCTTCTTCATGGTCATGCCCGCCATGATCGGCGGCTACGGCAACTACTTCGTGCCGCTGATGATCGGCGCGCCGGATACCGCCTTCCCGCGCATCAACAACGTGGCCTTCTGGCTGCTGCCGCCGTCCTTCGCGCTGGCGATCCTCTCCCTCTTCGTCGAGGGCGCGGCCGGCTCCAACGGCTTTGGCGGCGGCTGGACGATCTATCCGCCGCTCTCGTCCAAGCTCGGCCATCCGGGCCCGGCGATGGACCTCCTGATCCTGTCGCTGCACATTTCCGGCGCGTCCTCGATCCTCGGCGCGATCAACCTCATCACGACGATCCTGAACATGCGCGCTCCCGGCATGACGCTGCACAAGATGCCGCTCTTCGCCTGGTCGCAGCTCGTGACGGCCTTCCTGCTGCTGCTGTCGCTGCCGGTCCTGGCGGGTGCCATCACCATGCTGCTGACGGACCGCAACTTCGGCACCACCTTCTTCGACCCCGCCGGCGGCGGTGATCCGATCCTGTTCCAGCACCTGTTCTGGTTCTTCGGCCACCCCGAGGTGTACATCCTCATCCTGCCCGGCTTCGGCATCATCTCGCACATCGTCTCGACCTTCTCGAAGAAGCCGGTCTTCGGCTATCTCGGCATGGCCTATGCGATGGTGGCGATCGGCGTGGTGGGCTTCGTCGTGTGGGCGCACCACATGTATACCGTTGGCCTTTCCTCCTCGACGCAGGCCTATTTCGTCGCCGCCACGATGATCATCGCGGTGCCGACGGGCGTGAAGATCTTCTCCTGGATCGCGACCATGTGGGGCGGGTCGATCTCGTTCCGCGTGCCGATGCTGTGGGCGATCGGCTTCATCTTCCTGTTCACGGTCGGCGGTGTCACGGGCGTTGTGCTCTCCAATGCGGGCATCGACCGCGCGCTGCATGACACCTATTACGTCGTGGCGCACTTCCACTACGTGCTGTCGCTCGGCGCGGTCTTCGCGATCTTCGCCGGCTGGTACTACTGGGCGCCGAAGATGTTCGGCTACATGTACAGCGAAGGCATCGCCAAGCTGCACTTCTGGATGACCTTCGTGGGCGTGAACCTCGTGTTCTTCCCCCAGCACTTCCTCGGCCTCGCCGGCATGCCGCGCCGCTATGCGGACTACCCGGACGCCTTCCATGCCTGGAACTTCATCTCCTCGATCGGCTCCTATATTTCGGGCTTCGCGGTGCTGGTGTTCCTGTTCGGCGTCTACCGCATGTTCGCCGCCAAGGTTCCGGCCGGCGCGAACCCGTGGGGCGAGGGTGCGACCACCCTCGAGTGGACGCTCAGCTCGCCGCCGCCCTATCACCACTTCGACGTTTTGCCGAAGATCAAGTGATCGGACGGATGTGACGTGACCATGCTCCGGCGGCGCGCCGCCGGAGTTTCTTCGAGACCGGACACGGCGCGGCTCCGGCCCGCCATGCCCTGGGTTCGAACCGCCTTTCTCGCCGCCGTGCCGGCCCGCAGCGACGCATCGCCTCGTGCGATGCCGGAGTAACCTGATGACCGACCTCGCCTCGCGCGATTACGACCTGACCCGGAACGAGCAGCGCCCGCTCGATGCGCCGCATTACGCCTCCGTGTCGGATTACATCGCGCTGCTGAAGCCGCGGGTGATGTCGCTCGTCATCTTTACTGCGCTGGTCGGCATCGTGCGCGCGCCGGGTGACGTGCACCCCGTCATCGCCTTCACCGCCCTGCTGTGCATCGCCATCGGCGCGGGGGCGTCGGGCGCGCTGAACATGTGGTGGGATGCGGACATCGACGCGGTGATGAGCCGTACCAAGAACCGACCCGTGCCCGCCGGCCGGGTCGCGCCGGGCGAGGCGCTGGCGTTCGGCATGACGCTGTCTGTCGGGTCGGTGCTGGTGCTCGGCCTTCTCGTCAACGAGCTGTCGGCCGCGCTGCTCGCCTTCACCATCTTCTTCTACGCCGTGATCTACACGATGTGGCTGAAGCGCTGGACGCCGCAGAACATCGTTATCGGCGGCGCCGCCGGCGCCTTCCCGCCCATGGTCGGCTGGGCTGCGGCCTCCGGCGGCATCGGTCTGGAGAGCGTGCTGCTCTTCCTCATCATCTTCTTCTGGACGCCGCCGCATTTCTGGGCGCTGGCCCTCTACAAGTCCGGCGACTATGCCCGCGCCGGCGTGCCGATGCTGCCCGTCGTCGCCGGCACCGCCGAGACGCGGCGCCAGATCCTGCTCTACACGCTCATTCTCGTGCCGCTCGCCATGTCGCCCTTCTTCCTGGGCATGGCGGGTCTCGCCTATGGCATCGTCTCGGGCGTAACCGGCGGGCTCATGCTGGCGCTGGCCGTGCAGGTCTATCGCCGCCGCGAGGGCGCCCCCGCGGAACAGGCGGCGAAGCGTCTCTTCGCCTTCTCGATCCTCTATCTCTTCCTGCTCTTCGCCGTCCTCCTCGTCGAGGCGGTGGCGCCGGCGGGCCTGGGGCTGTGATCCATGGCACGCGGAGGGTCCATCATGGCTGACGAGAACAAGCGTCCCGCGCCGGAATCCAACGGCGTCGTGCTCACCGAAGAGCAGAAGCGGCGCCGCCGCCAGCGTTCCATCGCCATCGCCGCGGTGCTCGCCGCGCTGTGCGTGCTGTTCTACGTCGTCACCATCGTGAAGCTCGGCCCGGCCGTGCTCGTCCGGCCGCTGTGAGGCGTCATGACGGACGAATCCCTCGGCCACACCCCTGAGACGCCGCCGCGCCCGCCATCCGGTCGCCGCCACCGTGTCGTCGCGCTGAGCTGCGCGGTCTTTGTCGCGACCATGGTCGGCGCGTCCTACGCGGCCGTTCCGCTCTACGAGATGTTCTGTCGCGTCACCGGCTTCGGCGGCGCGACCGTGGTGGCGAAGGCTGCGCCCGCCGAGGCGCTGGCGCGGACGGTGGAAGTGCGCTTCGACGCCAATGTCGCTCCGGGCCTCAACTGGAGCTTCGCGCCGGAGATGCGCACCATGCAGGTGCGGGTCGGCGAGACAAAGCTCGCCTATTACCGGGTGAAGAACCGGGGCGACGCGCCCGTGACCGCCGCGGCGACCTACAATGTGACGCCGGCGCAATCGGGCCCCTATTTCGCGAAGATGCAGTGCTTCTGCTTCACCGACCAGACGCTGCAGCCGGGCGAAAGCCTCGATATGCCGGTCATCTTCTTCGTCGATCCCGCCCTGGCGGAGGATCCGGAGATGAAGGGCCTGAAGACGATCACCCTGTCCTACACCTTCTTCCCGAAGACGGCTCCGGTCGCCGCGGGAAAGGCGGCGCCGGACAAGGCCCCGTTGTGACGCGGACCTTCTCCGTGAGGGGAGAGCCCGCGGCTGCGCACCTGATGCGAGACGAACGCCACCTTGCCGTCACCGGGTGACGGCGCGAGAATAAGACCGAACGGAGAGCGCGACCCATGGCCGAGGCCCACGCGAAACACCACGACTACCATCTCGTCGACCCGAGCCCGTGGCCCTTCGTCATCTCCGTCTTCGCCTTCGTCATGGCGATCGGCGCGGTGTTCTGGATGCACGGCCAGCTCACCTCTCTGGTCTTCATCGCGGGCCTGCTCGGCGTCATCTACACGATGATCGTGTGGTGGCGGGACATCATCCGTGAGGCCGAGCACCAGCACGCGCACACGCCGGTGGTGCAGCTTCACCTGCGCTACGGCATGATCCTGTTCATCGCCTCCGAGGTGATGTTCTTCGTCGCGTGGTTCTGGGCCTTCTTCGACGCCTCGCTCTTCGCCGGCGAGGAGATCAACTACACCCGCGCCGAGTTCACCGGCGGCCACTGGCCGCCCAACGGCATCGAGGTTTTCAACCCGTGGCATCTGCCGCTGCTGAACACGCTGATCCTGCTCACCTCCGGCACGACCCTCACCTGGGCGCACCATGCGCTGGTGCATGGCGATCGTCAGGGTGCGAAATGGGGGCTGTGGCTGACGGTGGGTCTCGGCTTCATCTTCTCGCTGCTGCAGGCCTATGAATACAGCCACGCCGCCTTTTCCTTCTCGGGCAACATTTACGGCGCGACCTTCTTCATGGCGACGGGCTTCCACGGCTTCCACGTCATCGTCGGCACCATCTTCCTCGCCGTGTGTCTCGGCCGGCTCTATGCCGGTCACTTCACACCGACCCACCATTTCGGGTTCGAGGCGGCGGCCTGGTACTGGCACTTCGTCGACGTGGTGTGGCTGTTCCTATTCACCTTCATCTATGTGTGGGGCTCGGGAGGCGCCGCGGCTGCGGGCGTCTGAGGGTAAGCTCTTCGATCGGGTAAGGGGCGGCGCGAGCCGCCCTTTTCTTTTGCCGGGCGGCGTCGCGCTTGCGCCAGTGTCGCAGTGGCCAAGGTCGGGATTTCCCTTCCGCCCCGGTGGGAGTAGAAGCCACACATGGACCTGCGACCCTTCCACTCCGGCGTCTCGCCATATCAGGCCGGCTTCACCTGCCGCTGCCCGCGCTGTGGCCGGGGCAAGCTCTTCTCCGGTTTCCTGACGGTGGCGCCGGCCTGCACCGCCTGCGGACTGGATTACAGCTTCGACGATTCCGGTGATGGCCCCGTCGTCTTCATCATCCTGCTCGCCGGCTCGCTGGTTGTCGGGCTTGCCCTCTGGGTGGAAATCGCCTTCGCGCCGCCCTTCTGGGTCCATGCGGTGCTCTGGACGCCGCTCGTGCTCATCTCGACGCTCGGCCTGCTTCGCCCGCTCAAGGCGACGCTTATCGCCCTGCAGTATGCGAAAAAGGCCGAGCAGGGCCGGCTGGACGCGGGTGACGCGTGACGTCGCGTCCTGCGCCTGCCGAGAACCTCGCGCCTCCGGAGCCTCCTGCCCGCGCGAAACCTCCCCGGTCGCCCCTGCGCCGTCTGCTCCCGGTCACGCTCGCCGTGCTCGTCGCCTTTGTCGTGCTGGTGGGGCTCGGTACCTGGCAGGTGGAACGCCTCGGCTGGAAGCAAGACCTCATTGCCAAGGTGGATGCCCGCATCCATCAGCCGCCGCAGCCGGCGCCGGACGAGGCGGACTGGCCGAGCGTGAATTTCGAAGCGGACGAGTATCGTCCCGTGCGTGCCCAGGGGCGCCTGCGCCATGACCTCGAAGTGCAGGTCTACACCCTCGTCGACAAGACGCCGGAGGGCGGGGGCGGTCCGGGCTTCTGGGTGGTGACGCCCCTGGAACTCGCCGACGGCGCGACGATCCTCGTCAACCGAGGCTTCGTTCCGCTCGACCGGCGCGATCCCGCCACCCGCGCCGAAGGGCAGGTGCCCGGTGTCGTCACCGTGACCGGCCTGCTGCGCATGCCGGAAAAGGCGGGTCTGTTCACGCCGGGGAACGAGCCGGAGAAGAATAGCTGGTTCGTGCGCGATCCGTTGGCCATCGCCGGGTCCAAGGGGCTGCTGCGCGTCGCTCCTTTCCTGATCGACGCGGACGCGACGCCCAATCCGGGGGGCGAGCCGCGGGGCGGGCTGACGCGGGTCAGCTTTCCCAACCGGCATCTTGAATATGCGCTCACCTGGTATGGACTTGCCGCGACGCTGCTTGGCGTATTCGTGGCCTATGCC
>JAEZMI010000074.1 GCA_023414975.1 Pseudomonadota bacterium
CGCGGCGGCGCGGGCCATGTCGAGGCGCAGCGCATAGGGGGCGCCCGCCGCCACTCTTTCGGCCCGCGCCGCCGCGCTCATGCCGGCGCGCGGGAAAGGAAAGAGCGGCGCGCCGTCGGGATCGACCGGCCAGTCCGGCCGCTCCTCCACCGCGCGGCGGATGTCGGCCCGGCTCTCGAAGCTCGGATAGACGAGGCCCAGCGCATCGAGCCGGTCCAGCGCGGCGCGGTAGCTGTCCATATGGACGGACTGGCGGCGCACCGGCCGTTCCCAGTCGAGGCCAAGCCACGCGAGATCTTCGTAGATCGCGTCCTCGAATTCCGGCCGACAGCGCGCCGCGTCGATATCCTCGATGCGCAGGAGGAAGCGTCCGCCGTTCGCGCGCGCCATGGCGTCGTTAAGCAGGGCGGAGCGCGCATGGCCGAGATGGAGCAGGCCGTTCGGGCTCGGGGCGAAGCGGAAGGCGGGGCGGGCGTCGCTCATCGCCCGCCTCTTGTAGCGCGTCAGAACTGGCGCGCCACCATCATCTTCTTGATCTCGGCGATCGCCTTGGCGGGGTTGAGCCCCTTGGGGCAGGCCTTGGCGCAGTTCATGATGGTGTGGCAGCGATAGAGGCGGAACGGGTCCTCGAGGTGATCGAGCCGGTCGCCGGTCGCCTCGTCGCGGCTGTCGATCAGCCAGCGATAGGCCTGGAGCAGGGCCGCGGGGCCGAGATAGCGGTCGCCATTCCACCAGTAGCTCGGGCAGGAGGTGGAGCAGCAGGCGCACAGGATGCACTCATACAGCCCGTCGAGCTTCTCGCGGTCGCCGCGTGCCTGGCGCCATTCCTTCTCCGGCGCCGGCGTCTCGGTATGCAGCCAGGGCTCCACCGAGGCGTGCTGGGCGTAGAACTGGGTGAGGTCCGGCACCAGGTCCTTCACCACCGGCATGTGCGGCAGCGGGTAGATCTTCACCGACGAGGCCGTCACGTCGTCCATGCTCTTCAGGCAGGCCAGCGTGTTGGTGCCGTCGATGTTCATGGCGCAGGAGCCGCAGATGCCCTCGCGGCAGGAGCGGCGGAAGGTCAGGGTCGGATCGACCTTGTTCTTGATCCAGATGAGGCCGTCGAGAACCATCGGCCCGCAGTCGTCGCGGTCGACATAATAGGTGTCGACATGCGGGTTTTTCCCGTCATCCGGGTTCCAGCGGTAGATCTTGTACTCGGTCAGCCGATTGGCGCCGGCGGGCTTGGGCCACACCGTGCCGTCGGTGAGCTGCGAGTTCTTCGGGAGAGTGAGCTGGACCATGGCGAGAGATCGTTCCCGGCTCAGTACACGCGCTTGCGCGGCTCGATGTACTGGATGTCGTTCGACAGGGTGTAGGTGTGCACCGGACGGTCGTCGAGGCGCACGGCCCGCGCGTCGAAATCGACGAAGGCAAGCGTGTGCTTCATCCACCGGGCGTCGTCGCGCTCGGGATAATCCTCGCGCGCATGGGCGCCGCGGCTCTCGGTGCGGGCGGCGGCGCTTTCCATCGTCACGCTCGCCTGCGCGATCAGGTTGTCATACTCCAGCGTCTCGATGAGATCGGAGTTCCAGATCAGCGAGCGGTCGGTGACGCCGATATCGTCCGTGCCGGCGAAGACATCGGCGATCAGCTTGCGGCCCTCTTCCAGCACCTCGCCGGTCCGGTAGACGGCGCAATTGTTCTGCATCACCTTCTGCATGGAAAGGCGCAGCTCGGCGGTCGGGGTGCCGCCATGGGCGTTGCGGAAATGGTCGAGCCGCGACAGCGCCAGCTCCGCCGAGTTCGACGGCAGCTCGGGCTGCTTGTCGCCGGGCGTCAGGATGTCGGCGCAGCGCAGCGCCGCCGCGCGGCCGAACACCACGAGATCGGTCAGCGAGTTCGAGCCGAGGCGGTTCGCGCCGTGGATCGACACGCAGGCGCACTCGCCCACCGCCATGAGGCCGGGCACGACATGGTCGGGGTTGCCGTCCTTCTTGGTCACGACCTCGCCGTGGAAGTTCGTGGGGATGCCGCCCATGTTGTAATGCACGGTCGGCAGCACCGGGATCGGCTCCTTGGTCACGTCGACCCCGGCGAAGATCTTCGCGCTCTCGGAAATGCCCGGCAGGCGCTCATGCAGGATCGCCGGGTCGAGATGGTCGAGGTGCAGGAAGATGTGGTCCTTGTTCTTGCCGACGCCGCGCCCTTCGCGGATCTCCATGGTCATGGAGCGCGAGACGACGTCGCGCGAGGCGAGGTCCTTGGCCGAGGGGGCGTAGCGCTCCATGAAGCGCTCGCCCTCGGAATTGGTGAGATAGCCGCCCTCGCCGCGCGCGCCCTCGGTGATGAGGCAGCCCGAGCCGTAAATGCCGGTCGGGTGGAACTGCACGAACTCCATGTCCTGCAGCGGCAGGCCGGCGCGCAGCACCATGGCGTTGCCGTCGCCGGTGCAGGTATGGGCGGAGGTGGCGGAGAAATAGGCCCGGCCATAGCCGCCCGTGGCGAGGATGACGGTCTGCGCCCGGAATCGGTGCAGCGTGCCGTCGTCCATCTTCAGGGCGATCATGCCCCGGCAGCGCCCCTCGTCGTCCATGATGAGTTCGAGCGCGAAATACTCGATGAAGAACTCGGCCGCGTGCTTGAGCGCGGCGCCGTAGAGCGTGTGGAGGATGGCGTGGCCGGTGCGGTCGGCCGCCGCGCAGGTGCGCTGCGCCGGGCTCTTGCCATACTCCACCGTCATGCCGCCGAAGGGGCGCTGGTAGATCTTGCCCTGTTCGGTGCGCGAGAACGGCACGCCCCAGTGCTCCAGCTCGTAGACGGCGGCGGGGGCATGGCGCACGAGGTACTCGATGGCGTCCTGGTCGCCCAGCCAGTCCGACCCCTTGACGGTGTCGTACATGTGGAAGCGCCAGTCGTCCGTGCCCATATTGCCGAGCGAGGCGGCAATGCCGCCCTGCGCCGCCACGGTGTGGGAGCGGGTGGGAAACACCTTGGTCACGCAGGCCGTGCGCAGCCCGGCTTCCGAGCAGCCCACCACCGCGCGCAGGCCCGCCCCGCCGGCCCCGACCACGACGACATCATAGGTGTGGTCGGTGATGGGATAGGCGGCCCCGAGCACGCCGGCGGCGGAACCGTTCGCCGCGCCATTGGCGCCATTCGTCCCGGCCATGGCTTCAGCCTCCGAAACTGATCTTGAGGATGGCGAACGCGCCGAGCGCGAACACGGCGATGGTGAAGAAGCTGTTGGCGATCAGCGCCAGCACCTTCGTCCCTTCCGCGTGCACATAGTCTTCGATCACGATCTGCATCCCCAGCCGCATATGGGTGGTGATGGAAAACAGCGCCAGAACCAGCGCCACGGCGGCGAGCGGGTTGCGCAGCAGCGCGACCAGCGCCGCATGCCCCTCGCCGGCCACGCTGATTACGAGCGGAAAGCTGATGAGGATCAGCAGCAGGTTCGAGAGGGCGGTCACGCGCTGCAGCCAGAAATGGCCGGTGCCGGATCGGGCGGAACCGAGGCCGGCCACGCGGCGGCGCGGCGTGCGCATGGAAGAACCGGAGGAGGAGCTCATCGCTCAGCCTTTCACCAGCCAGATGGCGATCCAGAGCAGGACGGTCAACGCGATCGAACCGCCGATGGTGATGCGGGCGAGCCATTCGCGCGATTCCGGGCCGAAGCCGGTGCCCGTATCCCAGATGAAGTGGCGGATGCCGCCAATGGCGTGGTGGATCAGCGCCCAGCTGAAGCCGACCAGCACCAGAAGCCCGATCCAGCTGCCATAGATGGCGTTCACCGTGTCGAAGGCCTCGGGGGATGTCGCCGCCGCCACCAGCCAGATGACCAGCAGCAGCGTGCCGAAATAAAGGGCCACGCCGGTGATGCGATGCACGATCGACATCATCATCGTCAGCATCGGCCGGTAGATCTGCAGATGCGGAGAAAGGGGCCGCTCGGCCGCTCCTGGCATATCGCTATCCTTGGGTCCCTCAGGGATCGTCTTGATGTGTGCGTAGCGGAAACGATTGCTAATCGCAATCATTCCAAAGGCGACGCCTATCGTCGAGAAAGGCGGCCTCCCACCCTGCGTCGCAGCATGCGCAGCCTAGCGCAAGGGCCGCGTGCGATACATCCGCTTTCGAAGGCGCGGGCGAGGGGCAGAAGCGCCATGCCCGCGAAACGACGGGATGACGGCGCTGACGGGCCGTTAACCATCTTTGCCTTTTAATTGACGGAAATGCGCGGTCTCTACGTCCCCAACGCAGAGCCGCCCCGCCGAGGTCGCGCCCCATTATGCATTTCGCGAAACCCTGCCTTCTGATTGGCGCATTGATCCTCGCGCTGCTGTCGCCGGCCATGGCGCAGACCGCGGCGAGCGGCGAGCGCAGCATCGTCTCGGGTGGTCTCAACCGCGAGTTCATCCTGCACGTGCCGGCCAATGCGCCGCCCGGACCGAAGCCGCTGGTCATCGCGCTGCATGGCGCGTGGCAACCGGCCGGGGTGATGCAGCGCTATCTCGACCTCGACAAGGTCGCCGACCGCGAAGGCTTCATCGTCGCCTATCCCAAGGGCATGAACCTGTTGTGGAACGACGGGCGCGCCACCGTCGCCGGCATCATGCCGATCATCTACCCCCGCGACGACGGCCGCTTCATGATCGACGTGCTGGAAGCGCTGGAGGCCGAAGGCCTCGTCGACCCCAGCCGCGTCTATCTCATGGGCTTTTCCAATGGCGGGTTCCTCACCGCTTTCGTGGCCTGCCGCTATGCCGAGCGCTTCGCCGCCTATGCGACCATGATGATGACCGTGCCGGTGGGTTATGCGGAGAGCTGCAAGCCCTCGCGGCCGCTGCCCATTCTCATGATGAACGGCACCTATGATCCCATCGTGCCGATGTTCGGCCGCCCGACGCCCGGCGCCCGGCTGATGTCGGCGAGCGAGAGCGCGGCGCTGTTCGCCCGCATCGACGGGTGCGGCACGCCGGTCGAGACCAGCGCGCCCCACACCCGGATCCTGCGGTGGGAAGGCTGTGCCAACGGCGCGGCGGTGGCCTTCTACGAGATCGCCGGCGGGCATCAGCCGCCGTCCCAGTCCACGGGCGCCGCGGATGCGCTCGCCGCGCTGCTGCTCGGTCCCCGCCGCTCGGGCCTCGACGCGCCGGAAGAAATCTGGGCCTTCTTCAAGCGGTTCACCCTGCCCCCGGCGGACGGCGCCGCGCCGCTGATGGCGGCCGCGCCGGCCGACCCGGCGCCGGTTGCCCTCACCTCATCGATGGCTGCCTCACCGATCGCTGCCGCGCCGATCGGTGGCTCGCCGATCGGTGGCTCGCCGACGTCCTCCGTCCCTCTCCCACCGGGAGCGGGGGCGCCGGCAAGGGTGGCGATGGCCCGGGTGGCCAATGAGGCGATGATCAATGGGACGGTGACGTCGGCCGCGCGCCCCGCCACGGCCCGGCCCATCCTGCGGAACCCGGATTCGCTGGCGACCGCCTGGCAGGGCATCGCGCCGGAGAGCGAGGCCGTGCCGGTCGAGAGCCCCGCGCCCTCCCTGGCGAGCGTGCCCCTGCCCACCCCCTCGCCGCTGCGCCCGCGCGGGGCCGCCAACGGGACGGGGCTGCAGGCGGTCAGCCTCCAATAGGTCTCGGCGCCAGCTTGACCCGGCCGCCCTTGACCCGGCCACCCTTGACCCGGCCGCGCTTGACCCGGCCGCGCTTGACGCGGCAGCCCTGGACCCGGCACCGGCCGCGCCATGCTTTCGCCGCGAGGGCCGGCTTTACATCGCCGCCGAGAGGCTTGGTGCCGGATTCGTCACGCCGTGTCCGCCTCGGGTTGACGGCACGGGCCTTTAGACGGCATCGTCCGGCCGCCCTCGCGCGAGGGTGCCGACCAACCGCCGAATCGGCGCGCCCGCCTGGCGGACGCGGGATGACATCAGGGCGAAAGAGGCGTCCCCGCCGCCGCGCGGTGGAAGGCATGACGCCGGACAAGAGTGGGGATTGGCCTGTTGGAGACTCGTCGCGGACCAAGCGGCCTGCGCCATTCGCGTGGCGCGGCGTTCGATCTGGGAGATGAGCCGCCGCTCGGTGTCGATGGCGACGCCGAGGAGCCGATCAACCGTCGCCGCATCTCCATCCGCTGGCTGATGGCCACCCTGCTGACCGGCATTTGCGGCGCCGGGCTGATGGGCGGGGCGGTCTATGCCGCGCTCGATGGCGAATACCGCTTCGCGCAGATGCCGGAAACCGTGCGCTCCGCGCTGCGCGGCGCCTTGGCGGCCGGCGAGCGCCCGTCCAATACCGCCCGCAAGGGCGACCGCATGTCCATCCTGTCGGAGACCTTCAGCGCCAAGCAGACGCTGCGCCTCTCCACCACCAGCAAGGATGGCGACCGCGAGGTCATCAAGGTCCGCCCGGTCATCAAGGTCGCCTCGAACCTCGCCCAGTCCATCACCTCCGCCTCGGTGGACGTGCCGCGCTTCAACCCGGCCAAGCTCATCGCCGATTCCACCGCCGACGACGACGGCAATGACGGCCCGCAGGCCGAGCCGACCGGCGACGTCACGCTGGTCATGCGCGATCTCGCCTCCATGCCGCCGAGCACGAAATTCGCGGCCGAGCTGCCGATGGAAGACGTGCTGATGAAGGTGCGCGAGAGCGCCGAATTCAGCCTGCCGACCGACAGCCGCGCCCCGGCGCTGGCGAATTTCGGCGGCGCCCTCGGCTTCGCCCCGGCCGGCGCGGCCGACCCGGTGAACGCCCTCGCCCAGCCGGAGAACTATTCCTCCATCGACAAATCCGGCGACGACGCCACCGGCGGCAATGACTGGTCCGAGCGGGCGGTCGTCGCCAAGAAGGGCGACACCATCGTCTCCATCCTCGTCGGGCTGGGCGTGCCGGAAGTCTCGGCGAAAGCCGCCGCCGGCGCCTTCACCGCCCGCGAGCTGCAGGGCCCGCTCGCCGAGGGCATGCGCCTCAAGGTGCTGCTCGACGCCAGCAACAGCGCCGTGATCCCGGTGCGCGTCGCGGTGTTCAACGACAACGGCCACCAGGGCACCGTCGCCTATTCCGACACCGGCCGCTTCCTCGCCGTGCAGG
>JAEZMI010000192.1 GCA_023414975.1 Pseudomonadota bacterium
GTGCCAGGCTCTGCGTGCCCAGGGCGGGGACTGCATGGTCCAGCGTAACTGACAGCAAACCGAAGCAGTCTCTTCATGACCGCCAGCACCGCGCCGCGCGCCTTCATCACCGGCTGCGCCGGCATGCATCTGACAGCGGAGGAGGAGGTCTTCCTCCGCGAGACCAATCCGTGGGGCCTCATCCTCTTCCGCCGCAATGTGGAAACGCCCGCGCAGGTCGCCGCGCTGGTGGCGGCGTTCCGCGCCATTGTCGGTCGGCCCGACGCGCCGATCCTGATCGATCAGGAGGGGGGGCGTGTCCAGCGGCTCGGCCCGCCGCACTGGCCCGTCTACCCGCCGGCGGACGTCTTCGCGCAACTCGCCACCCGTACCGGCGAGGCGGCCGGCGCGGAGGCGGCGCGCCTCGGCGCCCGCCTGATGGCCGATGACCTCGCTGCCCTCGGCATCAACGTCGACTGCGTGCCCTGCGCCGATCTTCGCCTTCCGGAAGGTCATGGCATCATCGGCGACCGTGCCTATGGCGAGACGCCGGAGCGGGTCGCCGTGCTTGCCCGCGCCGCCGCCGAAGGTCTGATGCAGGGCGGGGTGCTGCCGGTGCTCAAGCACATCCCCGGCCACGGCCGCGCCCGCGCCGACAGTCATGAGAGCCTGCCCGTGGTCGACACGCCGCGCGCGGAACTCGAAGCCACGGATTTCGAGGCGTTCCGCCGGCTGGCCGATCTGCCGCTCGGCATGACCGCCCATGTCGTCTACACCGCCATCGATCCGCACACACCGGCCACCACATCGAACCGCGTAATCGCCGAAATCATCCGCGATTTCATCGGCTTCGACGGAGCGCTGATGAGCGACGACCTCTCCATGTCCGCCCTATCCGGCCCCCTCACCAGTCGCACCGAGGCCGCCTTCGCCGCTGGGTGCGATCTTGTGCTGCACTGCAATGGCAAGATGGACGAGATGCGCGATGTCGCTTCGCGCACGCCCCTGCTCGCCGGCGAGGCCGCACGACGCTGCGCGGCGGCTCTTGCGCGGATCGCCGCGCCGACACGCATCGAACAAACGCAGGCACGCGCTCGATTTTCGGATATGATCGCCGCGTCCTAACGCCAGCGCGGTCACATGATGGAGCAGAGCCAGTTCGCTTTTGAAGCGGATGACGCCCGCACGCCGGGCGATCCTTCGCTCGTGGTGGATGTCGACGGCTTCGAAGGACCGCTCGATCTGCTGCTAGCGCTCGCGCGCACCCAGAAGGTCGATCTCGCCCGGATTTCCATTCTTGGTCTTGCGGAGCAGTATCTCTCCTTCGTGGAAGAGGCCCGGCGCATCCGGCTGGAGCTTGCCGCCGACTATCTCGTGATGGCGGCATGGCTCGCTTACCTGAAGTCGCGCCTGCTTCTGCCGGAGCCCGCCAAAGAGGAGGGGCCGAGCGCGGCCGACCTCGCGGCAGACCTCACTGAACGGTTGCGCCGGCTGGAGCAGATCCGCGCCGCGGCGGCGCATCTCGCGACACGCGACCGTATCGGGCATGAGGTTTTTCCCCGCGGTGCGCCCGAGCCGCTGGAGCGCTCCGGTCCGCCGAGCTATGAGGCGACGCTTTACGATCTGCTGTCGGCATATGGCGCCCAGCGCCAGAAGATGGCGCTCTCGCAGGTCCGCTTCGCCCCGCGCAAGGTCGTCTCGCTGGCCGAGGCGCGCGAGAGGCTGGAGCGGCTGATCGGACGGCTCGCTTTGGGTGGCGAGTGGGCGCGGCTTGACGGATTTCTCCTTAACTGGCTGGCCGACCCGAAGATGCGGGCGACGGCGCTCGCCTCCGGCTTCTCCGCGAGCCTCGAGATGGTGCGCGAGGGGCTGATCGACGTACAGCAGGACGCGCCGTTCGCCCCCATCTGGATTCGCTCGCGCGGGGAGGGGGCGTGAGCGCGGAAGCGGCGCGCGCAGCGCGCGATCCCGCCGCGGCGGTCGTGCCGGATCGGGCGCTCGGCCTGCGCCTGCTCGAAGCCATGCTGTTCGCCGCCGGCGAACCGCTCGACGAGGCCACGCTCGCGGCTCGTCTGCCGGAAGGCTCGGATCTGCGCGCGCTTCTGTCGGAACTCGCCGCCGATTATGCGCCCCGTGGCGTCAATCTGGTCCGGGTGGCCGGCAAATGGATGCTGCGGACCGCGCCCGATCTCGGCTTTCTGCTCGCCCGCGACAAGCCCGAGCCGCGCCGCCTGTCCCGCGCGGCGCTTGAGACGCTGGCGATCATCGCCTATCACCAGCCGGTCACGCGCGCGGAGATCGAAGAAATTCGCGGCGTCTCCACCAACAAGGGTACGCTGGACGTGCTGCTGGCGGCCGGATGGGTGCGCATGCGGGGCCGCCGGCGTAGCCCAGGACGGCCCGTGACCTATGGCACCACCGAGACGTTTCTGGTGCATTTCGGGCTCGACAGCATTCAGGATCTTCCGGGCCTCGAAGAATTGCGCGGTACCGGGCTCATTGACGCGCGGGTCTTCGCCGGCTTAACCGTGCCACTGCCCAGCGACGATGCCGGGCTTAAGGACGACGAGGACCCGCTCGAGCCGGAATTCGATCTCTCCTTCGCGCCCGAGCCGGGAACGGACGAGGACGAGGCGTGAGCGCCGGTCCCGCATTGGAGACAGGCCGCCGCATGTCTTACACGCCGAACTCGACGATGCCCCATCCCATCGCGCGTACACCGGTTTCGCTCGCCAATCGCCTGACGCTGGAAAATGTGCGTCACGCCTATGGTGCGGCTGATTCCGTGCGGGGCATCTCGCTCGATGTCGAGCCGGGCGAGATCCTCTGCCTCCTCGGCCCTTCCGGCTGTGGCAAGACCACGCTTCTGAGGCTGATTGCCGGCATCGAGCGGCCGTCTTCCGGGCGAATCCGGCTCGACGGCAAGCTGATCGCCGGTGACGGCGCCTTCGTGCCGCCGGAGAAGCGCAGTATCGGTCTGGTTTTTCAGGATTATGCGCTTTTCCCGCACCTGACGAACGAGCAGAACGTCGCCTTCGGCCTGCGGGCGCTCAAGACGGTGGACGCCAAGGCCGAAGCGCTGCGGGCGCTGGCGCGGGTGCGGCTTGAGGTGCATGCGCAGAGCTTTCCCCATGCCCTCTCGGGCGGCGAGCAGCAGCGCGTCGCGCTCGCCCGCGCGCTCGTGCCGCGCCCCGGCATTCTCCTTATGGACGAACCCTTTTCCGGGCTTGATAGTCGCCTGCGCGGCAGTGTGCGCGCCGAGACGCTGGCGGTGCTGCGCGAGGCGCGGGCGACCTGCATCATCGTGACCCATGATCCGGAGGAGGCGATGCGCCTCGGCGACCGTATCGCGCTGATGCGCGAGGGACGGATTGTGCAGATCGGCACGCCGGAGACTCTCTACCGCCATCCGGCCGATCTCGCCGTGGCAAGGTTCTTCAGCGAAATCAACGAGGTGGAAGGCGTGGCTCATCAAGGTCGCGTGCATACGCCCGTCGGTGATTTCGCCGCGCCGGGGCTGCAGGACGGCGGTGCGGCCATCGTCGCCATTCGCCCGCAGGGTGTGGATTTGCGGGCACCCGGCTCGGGGGTGCGCGGGCGCGTGACTAACCACCGATTCCTCGGGGAACTCGATCTCTATGAGGTGGCGGTGGAAGGGCTCGACCGGCCTTTGGTGGCACGCCGCCGCGCAATTGCTGGGTTGCATCGGGGTCATGACGTAGGCGTGCACATAGACGCGGGCGAAGTCCTTGTCTTCGCCGCAACCGGGCCCTAGTGTCCGCTCACGATTACGGAGCGCCGTCACCAGGGGCCGGCGGCGCCTCGGACAAGGAGTTGTAGTATGGGTTCGCTGAGCATCTGGCATTGGATCATCGTGCTGGTCGTCGTGCTCCTCCTCTTCGGCCGCGGCAAGCTGTCGGAGCTGATGGGTGACGCCGCCAAGGGCATCAAGGCTTTCAAGAAGGGCATGTCGGACGACGACGAGACGCCCGCCAAGCCGGCGGAGCCGGTGCGCTCCCTCGACCACCAGTCGACGGTCGACGCCGAGCGGACCAAGGTCGGCTGATTTCCGGTCTGCGGGCCTTCTTGATCGGGGAGGGCCGCTGCGGCGGCCCCGGCTTGACATATGTTTGATATCGGCTGGTCCGAACTTCTGGTGATCGGCGTCGTCGCCCTGGTCGTGATCGGGCCCAAGGAACTGCCGACGGTTCTGCGCAAAGTGGGGCAGGGGGTCGGCAAGCTGCGCCGCATGGCCGGCGAGTTCCAGGGCCAGTTCAACGAGGCCCTGCGCGAGGCCGAGCTTTCCGACCTCAAGGACAGCGTGAGCGGTCTGCGCAATGATCTGTCCGGGCTGGCCGACAACGCGCGTTCGACGCTGTCCAACGCCTTCCCGACCAATCCGCTTCAGGATCTCGATGCCGAGATGAAGGCGACGTCGACGCCGGTCGAGCGCAAGGACTTGCCTGCGGCCGAGATCGAGGCGCTTCTGCCAGAGCCCACGGAGCTGGAGACCAACGCCTTCGAGACCATCGAGGACGAGGTTCGGGCCGCGACGCAGAAGATCGAGCCACCTGCTCCCGCCGCCGGGTCCGTGACCGCCGCTGCGACGCCGCTCGCAGCCTCTGCCGCGCCGGCGACCTCCCAGCCGCCCGCCCCTGCGGCCTCGACGGGCTCCCCTGGCACCGCGAAGGCGATTGTCGGTTCTGAACCCAGAACGGCGGACGAAGCGCCACCGCGCCCGGCGCTACCCAAGCGGGCGACCACCCGCCGCAAGGCAGCTCCTCCTGCCGATATCGCCGTTGATGCGGCGCCCACCGAGCCCGAGAGCGCACCCAAGCGGACCGTCAAGCCGCGCGTGCGCGGCAAGGCCACCGACGTGGCCACGGCCAGTGAGGGGCCGCTCAAAGCCGCCTCCGGCGGGAGCGCGAAGGCATCTCCCAAGCCCCGGTCGCGCGCGACCAAGGCGCCTGTGGGTTCCACCGGCAATGAAGGGCCGGGCGCATGAGCCAGGACGATATCGACGCCTCCAAGGCCCCGCTGATCGAGCACCTGATTGAGCTGCGCTCGCGGCTGATCAAGTCGCTCATCGCTTTCTTCATCGCCTTCTTCGCCTGCTTCATGCTGGGCAAGATCATCTACAATATCCTGCTCTGGCCCTATGAGTTCGCAGCCGGCGGCACGGAGCATGTGAAGCTTATCTACACGGCGCCGCAGGAATTTCTGTTCACGCAGATCAAGCTGGGAATGTTCGGCGCGGCGTTCATCTCGTTCCCGGTGGTGGCGACGCAGATTTATATGTTTGTCGCGCCGGGGCTCTACAGCCACGAGAAGAACGCCTTCCGCCCGTATCTGGTGGCGACGCCGGTATGCTTCCTGATCGGCGCGGCCTTCGTCTATTTCGTCGCCATGCCCATGGCGATGACCTATTTCCTTTCCATGCAGCAGATGGCGGGGCCGGGTTCGCCGGAGATTTCCATGTTGCCGCAGGTGAGCGAATATCTCTCGCTCATCATGACGTTGATCTTCGCCTTCGGCATCTGCTTCCAGCTGCCGGTGATTTTGACGTTGTTGGCGCAGATCGGCGTCGTCACCTCTGACCAGCTCAAGAAGTTTCGCCGCTATGCGATCGTCGGGGTGTTCGTGGTCGCGGCCGTGCTGACTCCGCCCGACGTCATCAGCCAGCTCGGCCTGGCCATCCCCACGCTGCTGCTCTACGAGATCTCGGTGGTTCTCGTTCAGATGATCGAGAAGCGGCGCGCCGCACGCGACGCGGCGACCGAGGGCTCGGTAGCGTAAGGACCGTCGTACGCGACACGTTTGATCCCTTTCCCTGCGATCGCCGCCCTTGTCGGCAGCGCCGTCATTAGGTAGTCCCCTGCGGCATGGGCCACAGGGCCGATCAGACGCGAAAGCGAGACGTCCATGCACGACATCAAATGGATTCGCGACGAGCCGAACGGCCTTGTGCGCGCGCTCACCCGCCGGGGCACGGCGCCGAGCGAGGCGCGGGCGCTGGTGGACGGGCTGATCGCGCTGGATGAGCGCCGCCGTGCCGGCATCGTCAAGCTGGAGGAGCTTCAGGCCCGCCGCAACGCCGCCTCGAAGGAGATCGGCGCCGCCAAGAAGGCGGGCGACAACGCTCGCGCCGACACGCTGATGGCCGAGGTCGGCGCGCTCAAGACCGATATTCCCGCGCTGGAAGAGGAAGTGAAGGCGGTCGAGGCCGAGTTGCACACGCAGCTCGCCGCTGTTCCGAACGCGCCGCTCGATATGGTGCCGGACGGCGCCGACGAGCACGACAATGTCGAGATCGACCGCGTCGGCGCGCCGCACACTTACGCCTTCGCGCCGAAGCAGCATTTCGAGATCGGCGAGGCGCTCGGCCAGATGGATTTCGAGGCCGCCGCCAAGCTCTCCGGCGCGCGCTTCGTGGTGCTCAAGAGCCAGCTTGCGCGGCTGGAACGCGCCATCGGCCAGTTCTTTATCAACACCCATGTCGACGAGCACGGCCTCACCGAGGTCGCCCCGCCGGTGCTGGTGAAGGAAGAGGCGATGTTCGGCACGGCGCAGTTGCCGAAGTTCCGTGAGGACCAGTTCGCGGCCGGTGACGATTTCTGGCTCATCCCCACTTCCGAAGTGCCGCTGACCAACCTCGTCGCGCATTCCATCCTCGTAGAGGAAGAGCTGCCGATGCGGCTCACCGCGCTCACCCCCTGCTTCCGCGCGGAGGCCGGCTCGGCGGGGCGCGATACGCGCGGCATGATCCGCCAGCACCAGTTCAACAAGGTGGAGATGGTCACCATCTGCACGCCCGAGACCTCGCTCGACGAGCAGGAGCGCATGCTCGCCTGCGCCCAGAACGTGCTGAAGAAGCTCGATCTGCCGCACCGCGTGGTCACGCTCTGCACCGGCGACATGGGCTTCGCCTCGGCCCGCACCTTCGACATCGAAGTGTGGCTGCCCGGGCAGAACGCCTACCGCGAGATTTCCTCGGTCTCGGTCTGCACGGACTTCCAGGCGCGCCGGATGAATGCGCGCTACCGGGCCAAGGACGCCAAGGCGCCGCGCTATGTTCATACGCTCAACGGCTCCGGCGTCGCGGTCGGCCGCGCGCTGGTGGCGATCCTCGAGAACTACCAGAACGAGGACGGCTCCGTGACGGTGCCGGATGTGCTGGTGCCCTATATGGGCGGGCTGACGCGGATCGGCGGGTGAGCGATAGCGTCACCCCGGCGGCCAATGGCCTCAGCGTCATCCCGGACGGCCGAAGGCCGATCCGGGATCGTATCCAAGGCGGAGAGCGATCCCGGCTCTCCGCTGCGTGGAGCCTGTCCTTGGGCTTGCCGAAGGCAAGACCCGAGGGCCGGGATGACGGCGTTTCAGGTAGGAAAGGTGGACATGCGCATTCTGGTGACGAACGATGACGGCATCCACGCGCCGGGGCTGGACGCCTGCGCCAACATCGCGCGGGCTCTCTCGGACGACGTATGGGTCGTCGCGCCGGAGTTCGACCAGTCCGGCGTGTCGCATTCGCTCTCGCTGTCCGATCCGCTGCGGCTGAGGCAGGTGGCGGAAAAGCGCTTCGCGGTGAAGGGCACGCCGACGGATTGCGTGATTATGGCCGTGCATCACATCCTGAAGGACCACAAGCCGGACCTCGTGCTCTCCGGCGTCAATCGCGGGCAGAACGTTGCCGAGGATGTCGGCTATTCCGGCACGGTGGCCGGCGCCATGGAGGGCACGGTTCTCGGCATCCCGTCCGTCGCCCTCTCGCAGGCCTATGGCTTCGAGACGCGCAAGGCGCCACCCTACATAGTCGCCGAGCATTATGGGCCGGAGGTCGTGCGCACGCTGCTCAAGCAGGGCATACCGCCGGGCATCGTGGTCAATGTGAACTTCCCCAACCGTCCGGTGGGCGAAGTTAAAGGCGTCAAGGTCACGGCGCAGGGGCGCCGGAATCAGGACCTGCTGCGCATCGACGAGCGGGCGGACGGGCGCGGCAATCCCTATTACTGGATCGCCTTCGAGAAGCGCGTCTTCGAAACGGTGAACGGTTCGGACCTGCATGCACTCGATGAGGGCTTCATCTCGGTGACGCCCCTGCGCTTCGACATGACGGACGAACCGATGATGACCCAGCTTGCGCAGGTGTTTACGCGCCCATGACGGACGGTTCCGACGAGGCGCTGGAGCGGGCGCAGCTTCTCCTCGCGCTCCGCCAGCGCGGCATTCGCGACCGGGCGGTAATGAGCGCGCTGGAGCGGGTGCCCCGCGAGCTTTTCGTCGAAGCCGCCTTTCGTCCGCTCGCCTGGGCCGATCAGGCGCTGCCCATCGACTGCGGCCAGACCATCAGCCAGCCCGCGGTTGTTGCGCTGATGGCACAGGCGCTCGACCTTGCGCCCGGCCATCGCGTTTTGGAGGTCGGCACGGGCTCGGGCTATGCGGCGGCGATACTCGGCCAAATCACACTTGAGGTAGTGAGCGTCGAGCGTTTCCGCACGCTGGCGGACGCGGCGGCGCGGCGGCTCGATTCGCTCGGGCTTTCCAATGTCGAGGTCGCGATCGCCGACGGGATGCGCGGCTATGGCGCCCGCGCGCCCTATGACCGCATCCTTCTGTCGGCGGCGGTCGAGGAAATCCCCGCACCGATTCTCGAACAATTGGCTCCGGAAGGCGTGCTGGTCGCACCTGTCGGCCCGCCGGAGGACACGCAGGTTCTGCTGCGCGTGGCGCGTGTCGGCACGGGTCTCGAACGGCGGGAACTCGGCCATGTCCGGTTCGTGCCGATGCGGCCGGGAATCGCCACGGTGCTTTGATCCCGCTGCCGCGAAAACGCCGTTAAGGTTGCTGACTTCGCATCGACTTAAGCCGACGTTTACCTATACGAGGTTTTAATCGCCCACACAGTTTCAGCGTTCGGGTGCGGTGCGATGCGTAACTTCTTGACGGCTTCCGGTGGCAGCTCCCTGATCCGGCTTTCCGTGGTCGCGCTTCTCGGCGGAACGGCGGCGGCGTGCAGCTCGGACACCGGGCGCTTCAGTGATCCGAACGCCAATCCTTTCTCCGCCAGTGCGGGTGCTCCCAGTTACACCGGTTCCGTGGCGGCTGCTCCCACCGGCGCCGTTCAGCGGGCTCCCATGGGTGGGCAGGTCGCGTCCGCTCCGCTCGCCTCACCCTCCGCTCCGGCCTATCCCGCCCCCTATGGCTCCACGGCGGCCCCGGCCTACCCGGCGCCCTATGGGGCTCCCCAGCAGCTCGCCAGCGCCGCGCCGAACTATCCCGTCGCCTCGGCTCCCGCGACTTCCTATCCTGCCGCTGCGCCCGTGCCGGCGACCCAGCCGCTCTATGGCTCGCAGCCGCAACCGCTTGCGCCGCAGCCTTCCGTTTCGCAGGCCACGGCTCCGCGCGCGCCGCAGGTGGCGGCCGCGGGCGGGGGCAGTCATGTCGTGAAGCCTGGTGAGACGCTCAGCTCCATCGCGCGCAATTATGGCGTGCCGCGGGGCACTCTTGCCGCCGCCAACGGCCTCGACATGAACGCTCAAGTGCAGATCGGCCGCACACTGAACATTCCCGCCGCCGGCGCGACCATGAACCCGGTTGCTGCCGCCCCGAAGCCGGTGGCGACCCCCGCTGTTGCCGCCGCGCCTCATCCGGCGACACCTGCCCCCGTTGCCGCCGCTCCGGCGCCTGTGGCTCCGAAGCCCACCGCGGTGGCCGCCGCCCCTGCGGCCCCGGCTCCCGTCGCGACCGCCGAGAAGCCGCAGACCATCGCCGCCGTAAAGCCGGCTGAAACTCCGGATGACATGCGCACCAGCTCGGGCATGCAGTTTCGCTGGCCGGTGCGCGGTCGGGTGATTTCCACCTTCGGGCCGAAGCCGGGCGGCCAGCAGAACGAGGGCATCAACGTCTCGGTGCCGGAAGGCACGGCCGTGAAGGCCGCGGAAGACGGCGTGGTCGCCTATGCCGGCAGCGAACTGAAGGGTTACGGCAATCTGGTGCTCATCAAGCATTCCGATGGCTACGTCACGGCCTATGCCCACAACAGCGAACTGGACGTTAAGAAGGGCGATACGGTCAAGCGCGGTCAGGTGATCGCAAAGGCGGGCCAGACCGGCAATGTGACCTCGCCGCAGGTCCATTTCGAGATCCGCAAGGGCTCGCAGCCGGTCGACCCCTCGCAGTATCTCGCCGGTCTCTGATCCGCGGCACTCATCCGGCGGAGCGCTCAGCTCCGTCGCTCCCCACCCGGCGCGACGTTTGGACCTCGGCGCCGGTCAGCGCGGGGCGGCCGGCGGTTCCGACAGCGATACGCCCAGCCGCCCCGCGACATCCTGAACATATTGCCAGGCCGTACGTCCCGACCGCGCGCCCCGCGTCGTGGACCATTCCAGCGCCTCATGCCGCAGCGTCTCGGGATCGACCGGCAGCGCGAAATGTGCGACGTAGCCTTCGACCATCGCCAGATAGTCTTCCTGGCTGCATTTGTGGAAGCCGAGCCAGAGGCCGAAGCGGTCCGAGAGCGAGACTTTCTCCTCCACCGCCTCGCCGGGATTGATCGCGGTCGCGCGTTCATTCTCCATCATGTCGCGCGGGAGAAGGTGCCGGCGATTGGAGGTGGCATAGAACAGGACATTCTCCGGCCGCCCCTCGATGCCTCCTTC
>JAEZMI010000269.1 GCA_023414975.1 Pseudomonadota bacterium
ACAGTGAGATCAAGAGCATCAACCGCTCCGTCGGCGCGATGCTCTCGGGCGAGGTGGCCAAGCGCTACGGCGATGCCGGCCTGCCGGACGACACGATCGACATCCATCTGACCGGCACCGCCGGTCAGGCCTTCGGCGCGTTCCTCGCCACCGGCGTGTCGATGACGCTGGTGGGCGAAGCCAATGACTATGTCGGCAAGGGCCTGTCGGGCGGGCGCATCGTCGTGCGCCCGGCGGACAATGCCGGCATCGTGCCGGAGAACTCGATCATCGTCGGCAACACCGTGCTGTACGGCGCGACCTCCGGCGAGGTGTACTTCCATGGTGTCGCGGGCGAACGCTTCGCCGTGCGCAACTCGGGCGCGATCGCGGTGGTCGAGGGCACGGGCGACCATGGCTGCGAGTACATGACCGGCGGCGTGGTCGTCGTCATCGGCCAGACCGGTCGCAACTTCGCGGCCGGCATGTCCGGCGGCGTCGCCTATGTGCTGGACGAGGATGGCAGCTTCAAGAAGCGCTGCAACCTCTCCATGGTCGATCTGGAGCCGGTCGAGGAGGAGGAAGACCTCCTGGAGCGCCTGCACCACCATGGCGGCGACCTGGAATTCAAGGGCCGCATCGACATCATGGCGGATATGGGCCACCACGACGAGGAACGCCTGCACCAGCTCATCGCCAAGCACATGCACTACACGGGTTCCCAGCGGGCGCAGACCATTCTCGACAACTGGACCGAGTACCGCTCCAAGTTCGTGAAGGTGATGCCGGTCGAGTACCAGCGGGCGCTGCGCGAGATGGAGAAAGCACGCGGCCTGCAAGCGGCCGAATAGGTCCTCCGCTCACGCTTTGCCTGCCGCCGTCATCCCGGCCACAGGCGAAGCGGGAGAGCCGGGATCGCTCCCCGCACCTGCAACGATCCCGGATCGGCCTTGCGGCCGTCCGGGGTGACGAAGATGGCAGCGGCCGTGTGCCGCGCCGTCATTTTCCAACTGGCACGTTTGATGTATCTGCACCGGGGGCTAGAAAGCCTCCAGGGTGGCGGTGCTCCGCGAAAGAGGGCGCAATGGGTAAGGTTACGGGCTTTCTCGAGATCGATCGGCGCGAGGCGAAGTATCAGCCGGCGTCCGACCGCATTCGCCATTTCCGCGAGTTCACCCTGCCGCTGCCGGACGCGGAAGTCGCGAACCAGGCCTCGCGCTGCATGGATTGCGGTGTGCCGTTCTGTCACGGGCCGAATGGCTGCCCCGTGCACAACCAAATCCCGGACTGGAACGACCTCGTCTATAACGGGAACTGGGAAGAGGCGGCGCGCAACCTGCACTCCACCAACAATTTCCCCGAATTCACCGGCCGCATCTGCCCCGCGCCCTGCGAGGAAGCCTGCACGCTGAACCTCGAGGACGTACCGGTCACGATCAAGACGGTCGAGCAGGCGATCGCCGACAAGGCGTGGAAGTCCGGCTGGGTGAAGCCCGAACCGCCGCAGGAGCGCACGGGCAAGAGCGTCGCCATCGTCGGCTCCGGCCCGGCCGGCCTCGCCGCCGCCCAGCAACTCGCCCGCACGGGCCATGATGTCCATGTGTTCGAGCGCGAGCCCAAGGCCGGCGGCCTGCTGCGCTACGGCATCCCCGACTTCAAGATGGAAAAGCACTATATCGACCGCCGGGTGGCGCAGATGGAGGCCGAGGGCGTCACCTTCCATTACGGGGTGAATGTCGGCGTCACCAAGCCACTCGACGAGTTGCTCGCGCAGTATGACGCCGTGCTCATGTGCGGCGGTTCGGAGGCCCCGCGGGATCCGGGCCTGCCCGGCCAGGAGCTGGAAGGCGTGCACTACGCCATGCCCTATCTCGTGCAGCAGAATCGCCGCATCGGCCGTGAGGATGTGAGCCGCGAGACCCCGATCCTCGCCGCCGGCAAGCATGTCGTCGTCATCGGCGGCGGCGACACGGCGTCCGACTGCGTGGGCACCGCCTTCCGCCAGGGAGCGCTGTCCGTCCATCAGCTCGACATCCGTCCGGTGCCGCCTCTGAAGGAGGACAAGCTGGCCGTATGGCCCTATTGGCCGACCAAGTTCCGCACCTCCACCAGCCAGGCCGAGGGCGCCGACCGCGAATTCGCCGCCGCGACCCTCTCCATCGAAGGCAAGAAGGGTCACGTCACCGCGGTGAAGTGCGCCCGCGTGGATGCCAAGCGCCAGCCCATTCCCGGCACCGAGTTCCTCATCAAGGCGGATCTCGTCTTCATCGCGCTCGGCTTCGTGCACCCGGTGCGCGATGGCATGCTGGAACAGTCCGGTCTCGATCTCGACAGGCGCGGCAATGTCGCGGCGAGCGATCTCGACTACGCGACCTCGGTACCCAAGCTGTTCGCCGCCGGCGACATGCGGCGCGGTCAGTCGCTGGTCGTCTGGGCGATCCGCGAGGGGCGGCAGGCCGCCGCCTCGATCGATACCTTCCTGATGGGAGCGACGGTCCTCCCCCGGTGAGACCCGAGCCCAGGCGGGACGCGAGCATGTCGGAGGAAGCGCCGTCTTCCCTGCCGCCTGGCTTCGCCTGGGCGCCGCTTGTCCCCGAGCTGCTGGTGACGGACATCGACGCCAGCCTCGCCTTCTGGTGCGGGCTCTGCGGATTTTCGGTCGCCTATGCCCGCCCGGAGGATCGTTTCGCCTATCTCCAGCGCGAGGGCGTGCAGATCATGCTGGAGGAGATCGGCGAGGGACGGCACTGGATCAGCGGCCCGCTTGAGCGCCCCTTCGGGCGCGGCGTCAATTTCCAGATCGAGGTGAGCCAGGTCGCCCCGATCCTCGCCGCGCTCACGGCGGCCGAATGGCCGCTCTACATGGCTCCCGAGGAGATGTGGTACCGCGCCGGCACGATGGAGACCGGCGTGCGCCAGTTCCTCGTCCAGGACCCGGATGGCTACCTCGTCCGGTTTTCCGAAAATCTGGGCCTCAGGCCCTACGAAGGATGACCGGCAGGCGGTCCTGACCCGGCTTACCCGCGCCGCGCGGCGGCAGGCCGCGATCCTTCGCCGCAAGCTCAAGGTGGCGACGATTCCGGGGCGATCCCGGCCCGGACGTTGCCGTTCGGGCCGCCGATAGCCGCCCTACGGTGCTCCCGTCCCGACCCCCGCCGCGCTCGCCGGCGTGTCGAGGGGCGTCGCCGCGTTCGGCACCGGGCCGGCGGGAAGCGGGCTGGCGGGGGCGGCGGGGAC
>JAEZMI010000364.1 GCA_023414975.1 Pseudomonadota bacterium
CGATCGCTCCTCCCGCGCCGCAGGCTCACCAACCGCGCGTGCCCCGCCGCACGCGGTTGGTGAGCCTGCGGCTGCGGCTTGCGGCCATTGCGGCCGTCACCATGCTCCTGGTGATCGCCGAACGCACGGTGAGCATCTGGCAGCTTCGTGCCGACAATCTGGCCGTCGCCGAGGGCGAAGTGCTGGAGATGCTGGGTCGCAGCACGGCCGAGTACGACCAGACGCTGGCTTCCGCCCGCGCCGTGCTCGTGACCCTGGCGGCCGATCCCACGCTCCTTCCGGGCGCGCTCCGGCTGAGCACGCAGGGTGGCACGATCCCGGAAGAGGCCGTCCCCGACAGCGGCCAGGACTGCAGGCTTCTCGACCGTGTCCTGCAGGCGGCTCCCATGCTCGCATCGGTCGCCATCATCGATCAGGACGGCATCGTCCGCTGCAGCAGCGTGCCGCGGGGCGTGGGTCTCGACGTCACCGGCCGCAACTATTTCCTGCTCGCGCAACGCGGCATCTATTCGGTCGAAGCGGTGGAGCGCACTTACGTCAACGGCTCCCCCGCCGTCCTCGCCGCCCAGCCGTTCTTCTTAAGTGACGGAACCGTCGCCGGCATCCTGCTCGGACGCGTCGGCATGGGCGAACTCTTTCCGCAAAGCGTGCTCACCGGCCTCGGCGTCGGCTCACAGGCGATCGTCGTCAATCCGAGCGGCACCGCCATGCTCACCTACCCCCAGGACGCGGCAAAGATCGGCACCAGCCTGGTCTCGATGCCCGCCGTCGCCCGCGCGCTCGCCTCCACCCGCGGCACGCTGGTGGCCGACGGACCGGACGGCGTGCGCCGGGTCTACGCCTATACCCGGCTGTCCGAAACCAACATGCACCTCATCGTCAGCATGGATCAGGCAACGGTGATGAAGCCGGTCGAGGCGGCGACCTGGCGCGCGGGCGTCGCCATGGTCACGTTCAGCCTGATCATGCTCGCCAGCCTGTGGCTCGCCGGCTCCCACCTCATCGTCCGGCCCGTGCAGGCCCTGGCGGACCGGCTGATCCGCTTCGGGCGCGGCGAGGGCGACGAGGCCGGCACGGACATCCGCATCGTCGAGCTTCAGCCGCTGGTCTCCGCCTTCGAGGCGATGAGCGCCGAACTCACCCAGCGCGAGAACGCGCTGCGCAGCGCCAACCGGCGGCTCAATTCCCTCGCCAGCCTCGACGCGCTCACCGGCATCGCCAACCGGCGCAGCTTCGATACCGTGTTCGCCCTGCAATGGAGCACGCCGCAGCCGCTGGCGATCCTGCTGATCGACATCGACAGCTTCAAGTCCTTCAACGACCGCTACGGCCATCGCGAAGGCGACCGGTGCATCCGCGCCGTTGCGCAGCTGCTCGCGGCCAGCGTGCGATCCTCCGATGTCGTCGCGCGGATCGGCGGGGAGGAATTCGCCGTGCTGATGCCGGGCGGGACGCTCGCCGCGGCGGCCGACCTCGCCGAGCGGCTGCGCGCGGCGGTCGAAACCCTCGCCATTCCCCATGCCAGCCTGCCCGGCGGCGTCGCCACGGTCAGCATCGGGGCCGCCGCCAGCACACCCGCCCCCGAGCTTGCGCGCGCCGACCTTTTCGTCGCCGCCGACATCGCGCTCTATGAGGCCAAGAACGGCGGCCGCAACCGGGTGCGCCTTGCCGAGGCGGTCACGCCGGGCCTCGCCGCCCGCGCGCCCGGCAACTCCCGCCGCAGCGCCAGCGGGCGGCCGGGCGCATGACGCGCGCGCCTTCCATCGCCGGCGCCCAGACAACGGGACCTGGCGACGGGACGTGGCGCTCTCAACTTGGCCATCGGCCCGCGCACCGGACCCGGCGGTTGACCCGGCCGTCCACTTCGTGCCTAGTCCCCGGCCATCGGTTTCGTGCCGATCCGCCCTTTTCCGAGCCTTCCGCCCCTAAAGCCTGCCCCATAGAAGCCGATCATGAGCACCGAGCGTTACAATGCCCGCGAGGCCGAGCCCCGCTGGCAGAAGATCTGGGACGAACGCGGCATCTACCGCACCCGCAACGACGACCCGCGCCCCAAATATTACGTGCTCGAGATGTTCCCCTACCCGTCGGGGCGCATCCATATCGGCCACGGCCGCAACTATGTGATGGGCGACGTGGTGGCCCGCTTCAAGCGGATGAAGGGCTTCAACGTCCTGCACCCCATGGGCTGGGACGCGTTCGGCCTGCCGGCGGAAAACGCCGCCATCGAGCGCAACACCCATCCGGGCACATGGACCTACGAGAACATCGCCACCATGCGCGAGCAGCTGAAGCTGCTCGGCCTGTCGCTCGACTGGTCGCGCGAGATCGCCACCTGCGATCCCTCCTATTATGGCGAGCAGCAGCGCATCTTCCTCGATTTCCTCAAAGGCGGCTTCGTCTACCGCCGCGAGAGCGAGGTGAACTGGGACCCGGTCGACAACACCGTGCTCGCCAATGAGCAGGTGATCGACGGGCGCGGCTGGCGTTCCGGCGCGCTGGTGGAGCGGCGCAAGCT
>JAEZMI010000401.1 GCA_023414975.1 Pseudomonadota bacterium
GCTTGCGCATGAGCAATGGCTGGTGACGCACCACGAGGACCGCTTTCTTCCCGAGGTGCGGCGGACCATCACCCGCGTCCATGCGCTGCTTCGCGCGGTGCTGGCCTGATGCCTGTCAGGCGCGCCGGATCATCCGCCACGGCCGCCCGTCGATCGCCGCCAGCCCCAGGGCGATGATGGCGAAGCCGAGGAATTCGCGCGGTTCCAGCGCCTCGCCGAGCACCAGCGCGCCGAGCAGGATCGCGCTCACCGGCACGAGGAAGGTGACGAGCGAGATGTTGGTCGCCCCGTTCCGCGCGAGGATGCGGAAATACAGGATATAGGCGATGCCGGTGGAGAGCACGCCGAGCCCGGCCAGCGCGCCGATGACCGGCGCGGAGGGCACCGGCAGCCGCCAGGGCGCATCCAGCACGGCGATGATCGGCAGCAGGATCAAGCTGGAGAAGGCGAGCTGGGTCATGGCGACGCCGAGCGGGGGCAGGGCGCGGAAGCGGCGGCCATAGACGCTGGCGAAGCCATAGGACACCGTCGCGCCGATGGCGGCGAGCTGGGCGGCGAGATGATGTCCGCCGAGCTGGCCGAGCAGCGCCGGGCCCATCATCACCGCCACCCCGGCAAAGCCGAGGCTCACCCCCACCAGCTTGCCGGCGGTGAATTTCTCGTCGCGGGTGAAGGCCTGCGCCACCAGCACGGTGAACAGCGGCGTCGCGGCGTTGAGAATCGAAGACAGGCCGCTGGGAATGTGCTGCTGCGACCAGGCGATCAGCCCGAAGGGGATGATGTTGGCGATGAGCGCCAGCAGCGCGAATTCCGCCATCAGCCGGCGGTTGAGCTTCAGGCGCACGCCGAGGAGGCGCGCCACCAGATAGAGCGCGCCGGCGCCGATGGTCACGCGCGCGAACACCATGGTGAGCGGCGGGATCTCGGCGATGGCGACCTTGCCGAAGAAGAAGGAGCCGCCCCAAATCAGCGAGAGCAGGCCGAGCGCGCCCCAGTCGGCGGTCGACATCGGCAGCGGGCCGGCGCTCGCGGGCGAGGTGCGGGATGCCGGCGCGGCGGCCGCGAGCCCTTCAGCGGGGGCGGGCTCGGGATGCGACATGGGCCGGCTCCTGCAACGTGGGCGCGAACCGCCCCTGGGGACGCGCCCTGTACGCCATCGCCGGGCCGAACGCCACCCGATTTCACGGCGGCGGTACGGATTTAGGGGGTGGCGGGCGCCTTCTCGCCGAGCGCGGTGCGGATCAGCGCCAGCGCGTCCGGGCTCGCCCATTCCGCCGGGCCGGCGATGTGGCCGATCTCGCAGCCCTGCGCGTCGATCAGCATGGTCGTCGGCAGGCCGAAGCCGCGCCCCACCGTTCGCAGCTCCTGAAAGGCCTTGGCCTTGGGATCGGTGTAGAGCGCGAGATGCCTGATGCCGGTCTCCTCCAGAAAGCGCTTCGGCTTCTCCGGGTCGCGCGTGTCGATGTTGAGGGCGACGACGCTGAAGCCGGAGGGCGGCGCGCCCGCGCCGGGGCTGCCGAGCGTGGCTTGCAGCTTGTCGAGCGCGGGCATCTCCTCCCGGCAGGGCACGCACCAGGTCGCCCAGATATTGACCAGCTTCAGCCCCGTGCCGCCGACCTGGCTGAGCGTCAGCTTCTCGCCGTCCGGCCCGAGAAAGGCGAGGTCGGGAATGCGGGTCGGCTTCAGTGTCGGGGCGAAGGCGGCAAGCTCGCCCTTGGCGAGATCGGCGATGCGCCGGCCGGTCTCGCTGGCGCTCGCGCAGGCGGCGTCCGCGCCGGTCACACTGGCCTGATCGTCCACCTGACTGGCCTCTGGATTGGCCTGACTGTTCACCTGACTGGTCGCCAAATTGGCCTGACCGGCCGCCGTTCCGGCACCGGTGATCGCAACGGCGTTGCGCGTGCCGCCCCCGATCCCGTATACGCCTGCCAGCCCGGCCGCGGCGCCGAGCAGGAGAGCCGCCGCCAGGATCAGCCGGCGGCGCCCTCCCGGCCCCGCCGGCGTCTCGGGTCGTTCGGTCATGACCGTCCTCGCGGAGAAAAGTTGAGCATGAGCAACAAGATGTGGGGTGGCCGCTTTGAGACCGGCCCGGACGCGATCATGGAGGAGATAAACGTCTCCATCGGTTTCGACCAGCGCCTCTACGCGCAGGACATCGCCGGCTCGAAGGCCCATGCGGCGATGCTGGCGGCCAAAGGCATCATCGAAAAGGCAGATGCCGAAAAGATCGCGGCCGGTCTAGACACAATCCTGTCAGAAATCGAAAGCGGCCAGTTCACCTTCCAGCGGGCGCTGGAGGACATCCATATGAACGTGGAGTCCCGCCTCGCCAATCTCATCGGGACCCCCGCCGGCCGCCTCCACACCGCCCGCTCCCGCAATGACCAGGTGGCGACCGATTTCCGGCTGTATGTGCGCGACACGGTCGACACGCTCGACGCGCAGATTCGTGATTTGCAGAAAGCACTTACGGAGAAGGCGCTGCAATATTCCGGCACCGTTATGCCCGGTTTCACGCACCTCCAGACCGCCCAGCCGGTGACCTTCGGCCACCATCTCATGGCCTATGTGGAGATGCTCGGGCGCGACCGCGGCCGCCTGCGGGATGCCCGCGCGCGGCTCAACGAATGCCCCCTCGGCGCCGCCGCGCTGGCCGGGACCTCCTTCCCGATCGACCGTTTCGCGACCGCAACGAGCCTTGGCTTTGACAGGCCCACCGCCAATTCGCTGGATTCGGTCTCCGACCGCGACTTCGTGCTGGAGACGCTGGCGGCGGCCTCGATCTGCGCCATGCACCTCTCCCGCTTCGCCGAGGAGATCGTGATCTGGACCTCGCCGCTCACCGGCCTGCTCAAACTGTCCGACCGCTTCACCACCGGCTCGTCCATCATGCCGCAGAAGCGCAACCCCGACGCGGCCGAGCTGGTGCGCGCGAAAATCGGCCGAATTGCCGGTGCTTTCAATGGCTTGCTGATGGTCATGAAGGGCCTGGCGCTGGCCTATGCGAAGGACATGCAGGAGGACAAGGAAGGCGCGTTCGACGCTCTCTCCACGCTCTCGCTGATGATCGCCGCCACCGCCGGCATGGTCCGCGACATGGTGCCGGACGAGAAGAAGATGAAGGAGGCGGCCGGCCAGGGCTATTCCACCGCCACCGATCTCGCCGACTGGCTGGTGCGCGTGCTCGGTCTGCCGTTCCGCGAGGCGCATCACGTCACCGGCCGCATCGTCGCGCTGGCGAGCGGGCAGGGGATCGCCCTGCACAAGCTGAAACTTGAGGAAATGCAAAGCGTTGAGCCGCGCATCACCAAGGAGGTATTCGGCGTGCTCTCGGTGTCGAAGTCGGTGGCGAGCCGCGTTTCCTATGGCGGCACCGCGCCGAAGAATGTGCGCGCGCAGGCCAAGCGCTGGCTCAAGCAACTCGCGAAGGAAGGCTGATCGGGATGGCTGACGCGGACACCACGGCCACGACGCCGCTGCGCAAGATGCACCCGGCGCTCAAATTCGCGCTGGAGCTCGGCCCGCTCGTGGTCTTCTTCATCGCCAATGGCCGCGCCGGCATCTACGTCGCCACGGGCGCCTTCATGGTCGCGACCCTCGCCGCGTTGCTGGTGATGTGGCTGATCGCCCGCAAGATCGCCGTCATGCCGCTGGTCTCGGCCATTGTGGTGCTTGTCTTCGGCACGCTGACGCTCTGGCTGCAGGACGACCACTTCATCAAGATGAAGCCGACCATCGTCAACGCGCTGTTCGGCGGATTGCTGCTGGGCGGGCTCGTCTTCCGCAAGCCGCTGCTGCCCTATGTGCTGGGCGATGTGTTCCAGCTGACGCCGGCGGGCTGGCACAAGCTCACCATCCGCTGGGGCGTGTTCTTCCTCGCCATGGCGGTGCTCAACGAGGTGGTCTGGCGCTCGGTCTCGACCGACACCTGGGTCGCCTTCAAGACCTTCGGCTACCTGCCGCTCACGCTGGTTTTCGCCATGGCGCAGGTGCCGCTGATGACGGCCCATGCGGCCCAGCCGGCCGAGGGCGCGGCCGAGAAATAGGCCGGGCCGCAACCCCGCCCATGACGCCGCCGACCTTTCAGGGGCAGGGGTTGCCGCGCAGCTGGTGCACGGCGTCGATTTTCGCTTCGAGTTCCGGCGTGAAGGCGACATGGACCGAATCGATGTCGGTCTTCAACTGCTCCATCGTGGTCGCGCCGATGATGACGGAGGTCATGAACTCGCGCGAGAGGCAGAAGGCGATGGCGAGTTGCGCGGGGTCGATACCGGCCTCGCGGGCGATGGCGAGATAGTCGTCGATGGCGGCTTCCGTTCCGGGCGTCTGGTAGCGCTGGCCGCGATTGAACAGCGTCGAGCGGGCGCCGGCCGGGCGGGCGCCGTTCTGATACTTGCCGGTCAGATAGCCCTGCGCCAACGGGGAGTAGGCGAGAAGACCGACATCCTCGCGCAGGCTTACCTCGGCGAGCGCCGTCTCATAGGTCCGGTTCAGCAGGTGATAAGCGTTCTGTACTGACGCCGCGCGGGGGCCGCCCGTGCGCTCCGCTTCATGCAGGAAGGCCATGGTGCCCCAGGCGCTCTCATTGGAGAGGCCGATATGGCGCACCTTGCCTTCCTTCACGAGCTCGGCGAAGGCGTCCAGCGTCTCCGTGATCGGCGTTTCGTCGCCGGCAACGGACTTCCAGCGTGTCGGATTGGAGCCGAAATAGGCGATCGGCCGTCCAGGCCAGTGCAACTGATAGAGGTCGATATAGTCGGTCTGCAAGCGGATGAGGCTCTTCTCGACCGCCTCGCGGATCTGACCGCGCGTCGGGCGGGCCGGGGAGCCGTCGTCGCGGAACCAGGTCATCTCGGAGAGCCCGCACACCTTGGTGGCGAGGATCACCTTGTCGCGGTTGCCGCGCGCCTTGAACCAGGAGCCGATCACGCGCTCGGTGGAGCCCTGCGTCTCGGCTTTCGGCGGGATGGAATAAAGCTCGGCCGTATCGAAGAAATTGATGCCTCGGTCGAGCGCGTAGTCCATCTGCGCATGACCTTCGGCCTCGGTGTTCTGTTCACCATAGGTCATGGTGCCGAGGCAAATGGTGCTGACCTCGAGGCCGGTGCGGCCTAGCGGGCGGTACTGCATGAGAATGTCCGGGATCCGTCGGGGAAAGTATGCCCAATGATAGGAGCCCGGCACCGGCCCGACAAGTTGCCGCAAGGGCGGGCCGCGAGAGCCCGCGCCGCGACCGGCCAGCCCATAGCGACGGTTACGGGGTTCCCTTGATGCTGGAGAGCCAGCTTTCGACCGCCGGCGCCATGCGCTCGACGATGACGTCGACACCCGCAGCCGTGGGGTGGATGCCATCCGGCTGGTTGAGCCTGGCCTGCCCGGCGACGCCGTCGAGGAAGAAGGGGTAGAGCGGCACCTGGTACTTCGCGGCAAGGCGGGGATAGATGGCGTTGAACCGCTCGCCATACCCGCCGCCGAGATTGGGCGGGGCGACCATGCCCGCGAGCAGGACGGGAATCTTGCGCTCCTTCAGGCGCGCGAGAATGGCATCGAGCGATTTCTCGGCGACTGCCGGATCGAGCCCGCGCAGGGCGTCATTGGCGCCCAGCTCCAGGATGACGCCCTGCGTCCCGTCTGGCACCGACCAGTCGAGGCGGGAGAGACCGGCGCTGGTCGTGTCGCCGGAAACGCCCGCATTCTCAATCACGACATCGTGACCGCGCGCCTTCAGAGCGGCTTCAAGCTTGGCGGGAAAAGCATCCTTGGCGGGGAGGCCGAGGCCGGCGGTCAGGCTGTCGCCAAGCGCGACCAGGCGGAGCGGTTCGGCGTGGAGCGCGGTCATGCCCGTCATCAATCCCGCGAGAGCAAGGCCGATAATCCGCCCCCGGAAGGCCGGCCGGACCTTTCGCGACGTAACCTCTGCGCCATATGGTGCCGCACCTGCGACCGAATTTGCCGCACTGCACCGCGGCGCGTTTGCCAGTGCGATAGCCCGCTCCTCCATCCAGGACCCGATCCAGGACCACATGCAGCCGAACTCCTCATCTGAGCCCGCCATCCGCCTCGACAAGGTCGAACTCTCCCTCGGTTCCGGCGCGGCGCGCGTTCATATCCTCAAAGGTGTGTCGCTCAATATAGGGCAGGGTGAGGCGGTCGGATTGGTGGGGCCCTCCGGTTCCGGCAAATCGAGCCTGCTGATGGTTCTGGCGGGCCTGGAACGCGCCAATGCCGGAACGGTGACGGTGGCGGGCGAGGAGCTGACGCGACTCGACGAGGATGCGCTGGCGCGCTTTCGCGGCCGCCATGTCGGCATTGTCTTCCAGGCCTTCCATCTCATCCCGACCATGACGGCCATCGAAAATGTCGCGGTGCCGCTCGAACTCGCCGGGCGGACCGATGCCTTCGAGCGGGCGGCGGCGGAGTTGACGGCGGTCGGCCTCGGCCACCGGCTCGACCACTACCCGTCGCAGCTCTCGGGCGGTGAGCAGCAGCGCGTCGCGGTGGCGCGAGCGCTTGCGCCCGAACCGCGGATCGTCGTCGCGGACGAGCCGACCGGCAATCTCGACGAGGCAACGGGTCGCCAGATCATGGACCTCCTCTTCACCGCGCAGGCGCGGCGTGGGGCGACGCTGGTGATCGTCACCCATGACCCCTCTCTCGCCCGCCGCTGCGACCGCACCATTCGCCTGCGCTCCGGGCAGATCGAAGCCGAGCATGCCGGCGAGCCCGTGGGTGGCGGGGTGCCGGCATGAGCCTCTCCGCCCTGTCGCCGCGCGCCGAGGCTGAGCGCCCGTCCCCGCTGGGCATGCGCGCCCGCTCCTCCCTCGCCCTGCGTTTCGCGCTGCGGGAACTGCGCGGCGGGGTGCGCGGCTTCGGCGTGTTCCTCGCCTGCCTCGCGCTCGGGGTCGCCGCCATCACCGGCGTCGGCTCCTTTTCGCGGGCGCTGACCGATGGCCTTGCGCGCGAGGGCACGACGCTGCTTGGGGGCGATGCCGCCTTCACCCTCGTGCAGCGCGAGGCAACTCCCGAGGAGCTGGCGCTGATCCGCGCCGGCGGCAATGTGTCGACCATCGCGACGTTGCGCGCCATGGCGCGCGCGGGCGAAGGCGACGCCCTCAATTCCACGCTGGTCGAGGCCAAGGCGGTGGACGGCGCCTATCCCATGGTCGGTGCCATGGAGATGGACCCGCCGCAGCCGATCGGCCAGGCCCTCGCCAGTGCCGACGGCACCTTCGGCGCATTGGCCGATCCGGTGCTGGCGGAGCGTCTGGGCATCAAGCCGGGCGACCGTTTCCAGCTCGGCGAGGCGACGCTGCGCCTCACCGGCCTCATCACCCGCGAGCCCGACGCGCTGTCCACCGGCATCGGCTTCGGCCCAAGGCTCCTGGTGTCGCTCGACGCACTGCGCGCCTCGCAACTGCTCCAGCCCGGCAGTCTGGTACGGTGGCATTACCGGGTGAAGCTGACGGACCCTGCCGCGCTCACGGGCTTTCTCGAGCGCGTACAGGAAGGCGCGCCGCAGGCGGGCTTCGAGGTGCGCACCCGTGACGCCGCCGCCCCGCGGCTTGAAAACAATGTTCGTCGTTTCACCGAATATCTGACGCTGGTGGGACTCACCGCGCTTCTCGTCGGCGGCGTCGGCGTCGCGAATGCCGTCAAGAGTCATCTCGACGCCAAGCGCGGGGTCATCGCGACCTTCAAGAGCCTGGGCGCGCCGGGTGGCACGGTCTTCACCATCTATCTGGTGGAGGTCGGCCTCATCGCCGCCATTGGCATCGCCATCGGCCTTGTGGTCGGCGCGGCGCTGCCCTTCGCGGTGAACGCGGCGTTTGGCCATCTGCTGCCCATCGCCATCGAACCGAGCCTGCAACCTGGGGCGCTGCTGCTCGCGGTCGCCTATGGCGCGCTCATCGCGCTCGCCTTTGCGCTGTGGCCGCTGGGCCTCGCCCATGACGTGCCGGTCTCGGCCCTGTTCCGGGACGAGGTTGAGACGCGAGGGCGCCGGCCGCGGCGCTCCTATATGATCCTGACCGTGCTCGCGGTTGCCGCGCTCGCGGCGCTCGCTGTCGCGGCATCGGAGGAGCGGCGTATCGCGGTCTACTATCTCATCGCGGCGGCGAGCGTGCTGGTAACGTTGCGCCTCGTCGGCACCGGCATCATGGCGCTTGCCCGCCGGCTGCCGCGCCCGCGGCTCACCGAGGCCCGGCTGGCGCTCGCCAATATCCACCGTCCGTCCGCGTTGACGCCGACCATCGTGCTGTCGCTGGGGCTGGGGCTGACCCTCCTCGTCACCCTGTCGCTGATCGACCGCAGCCTGACGCGCGAACTCACCTCCCGCCTCCCCGAGGAGGCGCCCAGCTTCTTCTTCCTGGATATTCAGAGCAGCGAGGCGGACCGTTTCGCGAGCTTCCTGCGCCAGCAGGCGCCGTCCGGGTCCGTCGAGCTCGTGCCCATGCTGCGCGGACGGCTTATCACCTTGGGCGATCGGCCTGTGGAGAGCATCACCCCGCCGCCGGAATTCGCCTGGGTGCTTTCCTCTGATCGCGGGATCACCTATGCGGACGCGATCCCGGAGGGCTCGCGTCTCGTGGAGGGCGAGTGGTGGGACGCCGGCTATGCCGGCCCTCCCTTGGTGTCCTTCGAGAAGGAGATCGCCGACGCCTTCGGGCTGAAGATCGGTGACAGCGTCACCGTCAACGTCCTCGGCCGCCCGATCACGGCGCGGATCGCCAATCTGCGGCAGGTCGAGTGGGAGCGGCTCGCGATCAACTTCGTCATGGTGTTCTCGCCCAACACTTTCCGTGGCGCGCCGCACACCTCCATCGCCACGCTCACCCTGCCGGGCGGCGGCGACGCCGCGGTGGAAAGCGCCGTCTCCCGCGCGGTGGCGCGCGATTTTGCGGGCGTGACGGCGGTACGGGTGAAGGAGGCGCTGAGCCAGATCGGCGAGATCGTCGCCAACCTGCTGCTGGCCATTCGCGGCGCGAGCCTCGTCACGCTGGTGGCGAGCGTGCTGGTGCTCGCCGGGGCGCTCGCCGCCGGGCAGCACCATCGCGTCTATGACGCGGTGATCCTGAAGACGCTCGGCGCCACCCGCGCACGGCTGGTGCTGGCCTACGCGCTGGAATACGCGGCTCTCGGCCTTGTCACGGCGGTTGTTGCCCTCGGCGCCGGCGCGGCGGCGGCTTATGTGGTGACCACGCAGGTGATGAAGGTCGCCTTCGCGTGGTCCGGTAGCGCGGCGCTGAGCGCCGTGGGGATCGCTCTGGTGCTGACGGTCGGCTTCGGGCTGATCGGCACGTGGCGGGCGCTTGGCCAGAAGCCGGCCCGCATCCTGCGCAATCTCTAGGGCATGCGCCGATTAGGCGGCGCCCCAGGGTGATCGGGTCGCGCTCGAGCTTGCGTGGGCGTGCCCGCACGTTAAGCCTGTCGCAAACTTAACTTGCGGCAGGCGGGTGCGGACCTCATATTCCCGGTGACGTAGCGCCGGCCCCTCGGAGTGGCCTGGCGCACCGATGACGGGAGAGGGTCGACCATGTCCGATTATAACCGCAACGTCTCCGTGCCGCGCTTCGGGGCGACGGCGGCACGGACGCAGGCCGAGATCGATCAGGGCCTGCGCGCCTATATGCTCCGCGTCTACAACTACATGACGCTCGGCCTCGCCATCACCGGCGCGGCGGCCTTGGGCATCTACATGCTCGCCGTCTCCGACGTGCCGACCTCGGCCGCCATCGCGCCCAATGTCTACCTCACCGAACTGGGCGTGGCGCTGTTCCTCAGCCCGCTGCGCTGGGTGGTGATCTTCGCGCCCTTCGCCGCGATCCTGTTCCTCAACTTCCGGGTGGACCGCCTCAGCGTCGGCGCCGCGCAGAGCATCTTCTGGGTTTACGCGGCGCTGGTGGGCGTATCGCTCTCGTCCATCTTCCTCGTCTACACGCATGACAGCATCGTGCGCGTGTTCTTCATCACCGCCGCCGCGTTCGGCGGGCTCAGCCTTTATGGCTACACCACCTCGCGCAGCCTCTCGGCGATGGGCTCGTTCCTGATCATGGGCCTGTTCGGCCTCATCATCGCGATGCTGGTCAACTTGTTCCTGGCGTCCTCGATGCTGCAGTTCGTCATCTCCGTGGCGGGCGTGCTGATCTTCTCCGGCCTGACCGCCTGGGACACGCAGCGCATCAAGGAAATGTATTTCGCGGGGGATGACGACGTCGTGGCCGGCCGCAAGGCGATCATGGGCGCGCTGACGCTTTATCTCGACTTCATCAACCTCTTCGTCATGCTGCTCCAGCTCTTCGGCAACCGGAACAGCAACTGATCCAGAGCTATTCCTGTGATGCAAAAGCCCCGGCGCGAGCCGGGGCTTTTTGTTGGCGGTGACGCAGGAGCACCAACGCTTACCAGCGCAAATTGTCTTCCAGCCAGTAGTTCACCTCGCGGAATCCCATGCCGCGATAGGGCTTGCGGGCCAGCACAATGTAGAGGCTGTCCTTGTCGCGGGTGAATTCGCGCAGCCGGTAGAACAGCGCTTCATCCGTTTCCTCGCTCGTCACGGCGAAGGTGTTCGGTCCAAGCTGGGTCCAGGACATCTGGTGGATCGCGTCGATCATGGCGGTGGTGTTTGCCGGATCGGCAAGCTCAAACGTCACGATGTAAACGGCCATGAGCCCTCCCGGCGGCTAATCGAGCGTTTCCACGATGCAGGTGATATGCCATGCCCTCGGTGGCATTCACTCTGGCGGCGTTCCAGCTTTGGCGGGAAGCGGGAAAAACGTCGTAAGTCGGGTGGCGATGGCGCGGTCGCCGTGCAGGCGCAATGCTCCGGCTGCCTCCAGCGCGGCAAGATCCTGGCCGCCATAGATCGCTGCCGCCACCATCCGCGCCGGGCCCTCGAACACTGCATCCGGTGACGCCGCGACGCCGCGCTTGGCCTTGAGTGCGCCACCACGAATTTCCAGCGTGAAACTCTCCCCATCAAGTTCCAGCCCGATGGTGGCGTGCCAATCGCCGGCCCGTTCGGGCGCGAACATGGTGCGCAGCGAAAGCAGGAGAGAGACGGCGCCGAAGGGCAGGGTGGGATCGTGCGCTGGCGAGCGCGACGCCCACCGTCCGAGCACCTGAAGGATCGGTTCGGCCTCGTAGCCCCATTCGGTCAGTTCATAAACCGGAATGGAATGCGGCGGCGGCAGGCGCGTACGGGTGAGGATGCCCGCGGCCTCAAGGCTCTCCAAACGCTGCGTGAGGATGTTGGCGCTGATGCCGGTCAAGCCGACCTTGATGTCGCCGAAGCGCTTCGGCCCGAGCATGAGTTCGCGCATGACCAGAAGAGACCAACGATCGCCGATGAGATCGAGGGCGTGGGCGGCGGCGCAGGCGTCCTCGTATCGGCGACCATTTTTGGGACGTTTGCTAGTTATTTTGATTAACTCCATAGTTGCATCGATTAACTATTTCCTATAATTCCTGTCAAGAACATGCCCAAAGGGAAGCTTCACGTTCGGGAGGACGCCGTGCCCAAACTCATCTTCATCAATCTCCCCGTCCGCGATCTTGCCCGTGCGGTCGCCTTTTACGAGGCGATCGGCGCGCGGAAAAATCCGCAGTTCTCCGATGATACCGCCGCCTGCATGATTGTCTCGGACGTCATCCATCTGATGCTGCTGACGCCTACGAAATTCGCCCAGTTCGCGCCGCGCCCCATCGCGGACAGCCATGCGACGACGGGAATGTTGCTGGCGCTGACGCAGGACAGCCGTGCGGATGTGGATGCCATCGTCGCGCAGGCCGCCGCGGGTGGCGGCAAGGCCGATCCGCGCGCGGCCCAGGATCTCGGCTTCATGTATTCCCGCAGTTTCGAGGATCCGGACGGTCACGTCTGGGAACCGTTCTTCATGGACATGGCCGCCCTGCCGCCTGAGATGGCGCCGGCGACCTGAGCCACTAAACGTCAGCGAGGAGACGACCATGAGCCCCAACAACTCCCCCGCCGCCGGCTATGTGGATGGCTTCCTGATCGCCGTCCCGAACGCCAAGAAGGAGGCGTATCGCGAGATGGCGGCCAAGGCGGCGCCCATCTTCTTCGACCACGGCGCGCTCTATCTGGCGGAGAACTGGGGCGACGATGTCCCCCACGGACAACTCACCGACTTCTACATGGCGGTGAAGGCCGAACCCGATGAAACCGTCGTCTTCTCCTGGATCATCTGGCCATCCAAAGAGGCGCGAGACACAGGCATGAAGGCCTTCATGGACGATCCGCGCCTCAAGGAGATGACGGAGATGCCCTTCGACGGCAAACGGATGGTCTTCGGTGGCTTTGCCCCGCTTCTGCACGAGGCGCGGCCGTGAGGCCGCGGGCCG
>JAEZMI010000435.1 GCA_023414975.1 Pseudomonadota bacterium
TTAATCCCGACCCTCAGTGCTCGTCGTCCTTGATCTCGTTCTTGAGCAGTTCGAGGATCTGCCGCTTCACGGCGATGAAGGCGGGGTCCATCACCATGTCCATCGAGCGCGGGCGGGCGATGGGGACGACGATCTCCTCCTTCAGCCGGCCGGGGCGGGCGGTCATCACATAGATGCGGTCGCCGAGCAGGATCGCCTCGTCGATGTCGTGGGTGACGAAGAGCACGGTCTTGCGGTTTTCCTCCCACACCCGCAGCAGGAGCTTCTGCATGGTGTTGCGGGTCTGGCTGTCCAGCGCGCCGAAGGGCTCGTCCATCAGCAGGATCTTCGGGTCGTTGGCGAGCGCGCGGGCGATGGCGACGCGCTGCATCATGCCGCCGGAGAGCTGCTTGGGATAGGCGTCGTGGAAGGCGGCAAGGCCGGTCTCGTTGAGGTAGCGGTTGACGATCTCCTCGCGCTCGCGCGCCGGCATCTTGCGGCGCTTGAGGCCGAACTCGACGTTCTCGCGCACGGTGAGCCAGGGGAACAGCGTGTAGGACTGGAACACCATGCCGCGATCGGGGCCGGGGCCGTCCACTTCCTCGTCGCCGAGCAGGATCTCGCCCGAGGTCGGCTGGGCGAGGCCGGCGACGAGATAGAGCAGGCTCGACTTGCCGCAGCCGGACGGGCCGACGATGACGGCGAACTGGTTGTCCGGCACGTCGATGGAGATGTTGTCGATCGCCACCACGGTCTTGCCGCGGGTGGCGTATTCCAGCCGCACATCCTTGATGCGCAGGCTCGGCTCCGCCGCGGGGACGGGCCCGGACGAGGCGGCGGGGGCGGGAACGCGCAGGATTTCAGCGGCGCTCATGGGCGGCCCTTTCGTTCTCTCTGGTGGCCCGCAGGCCCGGTTTCGCCGTCATCGTGCCGCGCCTCTCAGCTCGCCCACGGCACGAGGCGCCGGCGGATGAGGCGGAACACGGTGTCGGTGAACAGGCCGAGCACGCCGATCACCGCGATGGCGAGGAAGATCACGTCGACCTGGAAGCCGCGCATCGCCTTCATCGAGATGTAGCCGAGGCCCGAGGAGGCGGCGACGAGCTCGGCGACCACCAGATAGGTCCAGGCCCATCCCATGGTGATGCGCAGCGTGTCGACGATGCCGGGCAGGGCGGCGGGGGTGAGCACATGCAGCAGCGCGTCGCGGCGCGAGGCGCCGAGCGTGTAGGAGGCGTTGAGCAGGTCCTTCTGCACGCCGCGCGAGACGTCGGCGATCATTACCAGCTGCTGGAAGAAGGTGCCGAAGAAGATGACCATGATGCGCTGCTCGATGCCGATGCCGATCCACAGGATGAACAGCGGCACGAAGGACGTGACCGGCAGGTAGCGGATGAAGTTCACCAGCGGCTCGAGCCCCGCCTGCACCACGCGGAAGGTGCCCATGAGCAGGCCGAGCGGCACGGCGAGGACGGACGAGACGAGGAAGCCGATGACGACCACCTGGAGGCTGGCCCAGATGTGCTGGGCGAGCGTGCCGTCCTCGAACAGGCGGAAGAAGGCGCCGATGACGGCGGTGGGCGAGGGCAGGAAGATCGCCTGCATGTAGCCGCCATAGGTGGCGATGGACCACAGGCCGATGACGACCAGCCATGTCAGCGTCGAGATGGCATAACGCAGCCCGGCCGGCACCTCCTCCTTCGGCGTGAGGCAGAGATCGACGACGGAACGCTTGCGGGCCATGGAGTGTCTCGGTGTCGCGGGAAGGCGGGTTCGGCAAATGGGCGGGTAAGGGTGGGCCGGTAAGGCGGGGCGCCCCGTAAGGCGCCCCGTTGGGGGCTCAGCGGATGCCGGGCTCAGGTGCCCCGCGCGTCACTGGGTGAAGCTTGGGTCGATGATCTCGGCATAGGTGATCGGCTTCTTGATCTTGCCGAGGTCGGTCCAGATCTCGTTGCCGAGCGCGATGACTTCCGTGACCTTGCCCGGCTTGTCAGGCGTGCCGAGGTAGTCGATGGTCATCGCCTTGTCGTAGAACTTCACGCCCGAGGCGGCGTCGGCGAAGTCCTTCGGCTCGGAGAGATAGCCGCCGACGCCCTTGGCCATGATGGCATAGGCCTTTTCCGGGTTGGCCTTGATGTAGTCGACCGCCTTCTGCAGGGCCGCCACGAAGCCCTTCACGTCCTGCGGGCGGTCCTTGATGACGGAGCAGGAGATTTCCAGCACGTCGACGATGACGCCCGGCGTCGCGGCGCTGTCGGTGAGCACCTTGCCGACGTTCTTGGTCTTCACCAGGGTGAGGTTCGGCTCCCAGGTGACGGCGGCGGGCACCTGGCCGGCGATGAAGGCGGCGGCGGCGGCGTCGGCGCTCATGTTGAGCACTTCCACGTCCTTGAGCGGCAGGCCCTGCTTCTTCATGAGGTAGGAGAACCAGAACTGCGAGGTGGAACCCTCGTTCAGCGCCACCGTCTTGCCCTTGAGATCGGCGAGCGAGTTGATCTCCTTGAGCGAGACCATGCCGTCGCCGCCATGGCTCTCGTCGAACAGGGCGACCGCCTTGAAGCAGAAATTGTCGGAGCGGTACTTCAGGATCTCGTCCAGCGTGGTGGCGGTGCCGTCCAGCTTGCCGGCGGCCTGCGCGGCCATGGCGAGGGCGGAATCGTCGACCACCTGAAGCTCGACGTCGACGCCGTTCTCCTTGAAGTAGCCGAGTTCCTTGGCGAGGTAGAGCGGGCCGTAGCCGACCCACACCGTGTGGCCGATGGAAATCTTGCCGGCGGCGGCCGGCTGGGCGGCGGCGGCTGCCAGCACGGCTCCGGTGAAGACGCCGGCAAGGCACCGGCGGAAGGCGTTGGTCAGCATGATGGTCTCCCTGTGGATCCGGTACGCTCCGGGAACGGCGCCGCCGCGAGCGGGCGGAACCCGGTGAAGAACTTGGCTGGTCGGGGATCGGGAGTATCTATCCTTAGCACCGCGAAACCGGCCCAGTGGCAAACAGTTAGCTTCCCCGGCACGGACGTCGCCCGCATAGGGAAGCGGCAAAAACGCTATGCCGAAACCTTTTCTTAGGCACGCCTATGTTTTGGGCGACGGGCGCCCGTTCCTGCATCAGCGGCGCGCCCGCCACGGGTAAGGCGGCGGGGCGCGAAACCAAGCGGCTTTGGCTCCCTCGCCCGCGTGCCGCGTCACCCCGCGTCCACCCCGTCCCGCGCCGGGCGCCCGACGGGGGCATGCAAAGCGAGCGGCACGTAA
>JAEZMI010000007.1 GCA_023414975.1 Pseudomonadota bacterium
GCGTGTGGATGTGACGGTGGATACCTTTCCCGGCCAAACCCTCACCGGCCATGTGGAACGCATCTCGCCGGCCAGCGGCGCGGTCTTCGCCCTGCTGCCGCCGGACAACGCCACCGGCAATTTCACCAAGGTCGTGCAGCGCATTCCCGTGCGCATCGTTTTTGAACCCGGCCAGCCGCTGGTGAACCAGCTCCGCGCCGGCATGTCGGTGGTGGCGCGGATTCATGTCGACCGTCCGCCGGCAAACGTCGGGGCTTCCGCGGCGCAAGGGGCGGGCGCGCCATGAACCCGGCGGGCGGCTCGGCCCTGAGCGCGTTGCGGGACAGGCTGACCGGGCGCGGCGGCGTCGTCATCCGCGGCCCGCTGCTCGCGCCGGATGCGAGGCCACTCGTCCAGCCGGTGCTGGCGGCCGCCGCCGTGCTTCTCGGCTCCTTCATTGTCGGCTTCGACACGCGCCTCTTCTCCATCGGCCTTCCGGACCTGCGCGGCGCCTTCGGGCTGAGCTTCGACGAAGGAGCGTGGCTGAGCACGGTGGCGACGGCGCCGCAAATCTTCATCGCGCCGGCCGTGCCGTGGCTGGCGGCCACCTTCGGCGTCGGACGGGTGCTGTTCTGGCCGAGCCTCGCTTATGCCCTGCTCTGCCTCGTCATCCCGCAGGCGCATGGCTTCGAGATGCTGGCGGCGCTTCACGCCCTGCGCGGCCTGCTGCTCGGCGTGTTCATTCCCGCCACCATCATGATCATCTTCCGGCGCCTGCCGATCGGCTGGTGGGTGCCGGCCGTCGCCATCTACTGCTTCCGCCTCGCCTTTTCGCAGAGCGTGGGCGTGGCGATCGTCGGCTTTTATGTCGACCATCTCGGCTGGCAGTGGGTGTACTGGCAGGATGTATTCCTCGCGCCGCTCGTGGGGCTTCTCATCCGCGCCGGCACGCCGCTCGCCCGGATCGACACCGGGTTGCTGGAACGGGCGGACTGGGGCGGCATGGCGCTGCTCGGCACCGGCTGGGCGCTGATCTACATCGCGCTCGACCAGGGCAACCGTCTGGACTGGCTGGCATCCGGGCTGATCGTGACCCTGCTGGCCGCGGGCGCGAGCCTCGTCATCGGCTTCTTCATCAATGAGCGGCTGGTCGCCGACCCCTGGGCCAGCCATCGGGTGATCGCCAGCCGCAATATCCTGCTCGCCTTCCTCGCCATCCTCTGCTTCGACGTGGCGAGCATCTCCAATTCCTATCTGGTGCCGAACTTCCTCGTGGCCGTTGCGGGCCTGCGGCCGGAGGAGATCGGCGGGCCCATCGTGCTCGGCACGGCGGTGCCGCTGCTGGCGCTGATGCCGCTGGCGGTGCTGGCCATCTGGCGCTTCGACGCGCGGCTCAGCATGATCCTCGGCTTCGCCGCCTTCGCGCTCGCCGGCCGGATGGGGACCGGGCTGACGCATGAATGGTCCCCCTGGACCTTCCTGCCGATCCTCCTCGTCCAGTCGGTCGGCCAATCCTTCACCTTCCTCGCCCTCGTCATCTACATTCTCGCCAATGCCGACCCGAAGCTCTCCACGGCCGTGGCGGCGCATGTGCAGGTGCTCCGGCTCGGCGGCGCGGAGATCGGCCTCAGCCTGATGGCGACGCTGCTGCGTCAGCGCGAACAGCTCCATTCCTATCTGCTGGGCCTGCACGTCTCGGGCTCCCGCGGCACGGTGGACGGCGCGGTTCACGGCCTTGCCGGGAGTTTCGCGGGCGCCGGCGGGTCGAGCGAGCTCGCCACCGCGCGCGGCATCGGCACGCTCGCCAGGCTCGTCGCGCGGGAGGCCAATGTCCTCGCCTATATCGACGCCTTCCAGGTCAGTTACTGGGCGGCGCTCGCGGGTATCATCGTCATCGCCTTCATGGGCGCGCCGCCGCGCGGACCGCTCACGCCGCGATCAGGGGTATTATGAGCCCTCGGATCATACCAAGGTATCTCCCTCTCACCCTCATCATATAGATGGCGGAACCCAGCGTAGAATGGAGCTGAGCGGCCCGGCGCCTAACCTGAGACCACACCGATTGAGGGTCAGGGAATTCTCGCCATGTCGCTCCACGTAACCCCGCTTCACGTCACCCCCCGCCAGCTCGCGCCGCTCGCCGGCGCCTCGCAGGCCTTCGCGGCGCATGACGCCGGGACGGGCCGTGGCCGCGAAAGCCTCTCTGTCGAGCTCGGCCATATGGGCGTGGTCGTGGCCATCTCGACGCCGGGCGAGGCGGTCCGTGAGCCGGACGAGGCGACGCTGCGCCTCGAAGTGCCGCCGGCGGCCTTCGACCGCTATCTCGGCATGGTCGGCGCCACCCCCGGCGCCCGTCTCCACGAGGCCGGCGACCCCGTGCTGCGCCGCCTCTCGCGGGCGCTGGAGGAAATCGAGAGCGATCCCGCCGCGACCACCGGCGAATTCGGCGGCCTTTATGCCGACGCGCTGCGCCTCGCCATCGTCGCCCGCCTCGCCGGCAACGAAAGCGAAGACCTCTGCCGCGCGCCGCTCTTCACCGCGCCTGAACCGGACGCCGAGAGCGAGGCGCCGGTGCGCGAGACGCGCCGTCCGAAGTCCGGCCTGCCCAAATGGCGTTTCAAGCGGGTCGCCGCCTATGTCGAGGAGCATCTGAGCGAGAGCGTGACCCTTGCCGACATGGCCGCCGCCGCGGGGCTGAGCCGGATGCACTTCGCCGCGCAGTTCCGCGTGCTCACCGGCCAGCGCCCGCACGAGTATCTGCTGCACCGCCGCATCGAGCGCGCCCGGCAGATGCTGATCGAGACACGCGACCCGCTGGTCGAGATCGCCCTCGCCGTCGGCTTCCAGACGCAGGCGCACTTCACCACCGTGTTCCGCCGCTTCGTCGGCGACACCCCCTATCAGTGGCGCTCCGCCAACCGGCGCTCCGCCTGAGGTGCCGCCGCGATCCCCGCGCCTGGCGCCATCAGCCCCTGCACGCTCCAGCAAACGGAACCGAACGTGACCGAGCTTCACGTCCATTCATCCACCCCCTCCCGCCGCGATGTTCTGGCGCTCGGCGCCGGCATCGTTGCCGTCGCGGCCGTGCCGGGCACTCCCGCCCTTGCCGCGAACACGGCATCCGCGTCGCATTCTTCTCCTGAAAGGACCGAGACCATGGGTTACGTCACGACCAAGGACGGCGTTGAGATCTTCTACAAGGACTGGGGGCCGAAAGACGCCCAGCCCATCGTCTTCCATCACGGCTGGCCGCTCTCGGCGGACGACTGGGATACGCAGATGCTGTTCTTCCTGGCCAATGGCTACCGCGTCATCGCCAGCGACCGCCGCGGCCATGGCCGCTCGTCCCAGGTCAGCGATGGCCATGACATGGACCACTACGCCGCCGACGTGTCGGCCGTGGTCGAACATCTCGACCTGAAGAACGCCATCCATGTCGGGCACTCGACCGGCGGCGGGCAGGTCGCGCGCTATGTCGCGCAATACGGCATTCCGCAGGGCCGCGTCGCCAAGGCCGTGCTGGTCGCCGCGGTGCCGCCGATCATGCTGAAGACCGAGGCCTATCCGGGCGGCCTGCCGGTCGAGGTGTTCGACGGTCTGCGCGCCGCGCTCGCCGCCAACCGCGCGCAGTTCTTCCTCGATCTGGCCGCCGGCCCGTTCTACGGCTTCAACCGCGAGGGCGCGAAGGTCT
>JAEZMI010000035.1 GCA_023414975.1 Pseudomonadota bacterium
ATCTCGACCATCTCGACATCTATGCCGAGCGCATCGGCATGTTTCACGTCAAGGACGCCGAGTTCAACCCGACCGGGCGCAAGGGTGTCTATGGCGGCTACCAGAGCTGGATCAATCGCGCCGGCCGCTTCCGCAGCCCCGGCGACGGGCAGGTCGATTTCGGCGCCATTTTCTCCAAATTCGCGGCGATGGATTTCGACGGCTGGGCGGTCGTCGAATGGGAATGCTGCCTCAAGCACCCCGAGGACGGGGCGCGCGAGGGCGCCGCCTTCGTGAGGAACCACATCATCCGCGTGACGGAGAAGGCGTTCGACGATTTCGCCAGCGCCGGCACCGACCGCGCCGCCAACCGCCGCCTGCTGGGGCTCGACCGATGAACGCGCCCTCCCCCCTTCGTGCCGCTCCCCTGCGCCTCGGCATGGTCGGCGGCGGCGCGGGCGCCTTCATCGGCGCGGTCCACCGCATCGCCGCGCGGCTCGACGGCGAGTTCCAGCTCATCGCCGGCGCCCTCTCCTCGACGCCGGAAAAATCCCGCGCCTCCGCGCAGGCTCTCGGACTCCCCCGCGCCTATGATGATTTCGACGCGATGGCGCGCGCCGAGGCGCGGCGCAAGGACGGGATCGAGGCGGTCGCCATCGTCACGCCGAACCACATGCACGCTGCGCCCGCCATCGCCTTCCTGAAGCGCGGCATCCACGTCATCTGCGACAAGCCGCTCACCGCGACGCTGGCGGAAGCCAAGAAGCTCGCCACGGCGGCGCAGAATGCGGGCGCGCTGTTCATCCTCACCCACAATTACACCGGCTACCCGATGGTGCGGCAGGCACGGGCCATGGTGGCGTCCGGCGCCCTCGGCCGGCTGCGGCTGGTGCAGGTGGAATATGTGCAGGAATGGCTGACCGAGGCGGCCGAGAAGCACGGCTCCAAGCAGGCGGAATGGCGCACCGACCCGGAGCGATCCGGCGCGGGCGGGGCGACCGGCGATATCGGCACCCACGCCTATAACCTTGCCTGTTTCGTCTCCGGCCTGACGCCCGAGGCGCTGGCGGCGGACCTCTCGACCTTCGTTCCCGGCCGGGCGCTGGACGACAACGCCCATGTGCTGCTGCGCTTCGCCGGCGGGGCGCGGGGCATGCTCTGGGCGAGCCAGGTGGCGCCCGGCAATGAAAACGGCCTGCGCCTGCGCCTTTACGGCGAGAAGGGCGGGCTGGAATGGGCGCAGGAGGACCCGAACTACCTCTGGTTCACCCCCTTCGGCGAACCCCGGCGCCGCATTACCCGCAACGGCGCGGGCAGCGGACCGGAGGCGGCCCGCGTCTCGCGCATTCCGCCCGGCCACCCCGAGGGATATCTCGAAGGCTTCGCCAACATCTATGCCGAGGCGGCGCGGGCCATCCGCGCGCATCAGGCCGGACAGCCGGTGCCGGACGAAGTGGTCTTCCCCACGCTGGAAGACGGCCTCGCCGGGATGCGCTTCGTGGATGCCTGCGTGCGCTCCTCCCGCCGCAACGCCGCGTGGGTCAGCCTGTGACGGCGGGCGCCGGACATACGGCGCCGGTGCTGGAACTCGTCGGCGTGCGCAAGAGCTACGGCCCGATCGAAATCCTGCACGGCATCGACTTCGCCCTCCACGCGGGCGAGGTGCACGCGCTCATCGGCGAGAATGGCGCGGGCAAATCGACCATCATGAAGATCCTCGGCGGCTTCGTGGCGCCGAGCGCGGGCGAGGTCCGGCTCGACGGCCGGGCGGCGCCCTATGCGAGCGGCGCGCAGGCGGAAGCCATGGGCGTCGTCGTCATCCATCAGGAATTCAACCTCGCGCCGGACCTGACGGTCAGCGAGAATATCTGGCTGGGGCGCGAGATCGGCGGCGTCTTTCTGGACCACAAGGCCATGCGCGGGGGCACGCAGGCCCTGCTCGACGAACTGGACAGCCCGATCCCGCCGGATGCCCGCATCCGCGACCTGCCGGTTTCCGACCGGCAGATGGTGGAGATCGCCAAGGCCCTCGCCCGCAAGGCGCGCGTGCTCATCATGGACGAGCCCTCCGCCGTGCTGACCAGCCGCGAGGTGGAGGTGCTGTTCCGCCAGATCGACCGGCTGCGCGCGCAGGGCGTGGCGCTGCTCTACACCTCACACCGCCTGGAGGAGGTCTCGCGCCTCGCCGACCGCATCACCGTGCTGCGCGACGGGGCGGTCGTCCGCCGCGCCACACGCGGGGAACTCAGCGAGGACGGGATGGCGACCGCCATGGTCGGCCGCGACCTTGAGGACATCTACCCGAAGAAGCGGCACCATCCCGGCGAGGTCGTGCTGGAGGTGCGCGCCCTCGGCGTTCCGCCGCTGGTTCAGGACGTCTCCTTCTCCCTCCGGCGTGGCGAGGTGCTCGGCATCGCCGGGCTTGTCGGTTCGGGCCGCACCGAGCTGGCGGAAGGGCTCGTGGGCCTGCGCCCCGCGAGCGGCACGGTGCTCCGCCATGGCGAACCGGTCGCGATCGGCTCGGTGCGCGACGCCGCCGCGCACGGCCTCGCCTACCTCACCGAGGACCGCAAGGAGCGCGGCCTCCTGCTCGACAAGACGCTGCGCGAGAACCTGACCCTCGCCAATCTCGCCCGGTTCGGCACGCCCTTCCTCTCGGACGCCCGCGAGGACGCCGCGCTGACCAAGGCCATTGCCGACTTCGACATCCGCGCCCCGCGCCGGGACATGCGGGTCGGGAATCTCTCCGGCGGCAACCAGCAGAAGCTGCTGCTCGCCAAGACGCTGCTGTCCGACCCGGAGATCGTCATCATCGACGAGCCGACGCGCGGCATCGACGTCGGCACCAAGAGCCAGATCTACGCCTTCATCGACGCGCTCGCCGCTCAAGGTCGCAGCGTCATCGTCATTTCCTCGGACATGCCGGAGATTCTCGGCCTTTCCGACCGCGTGCTGGTGATGCGGCAAGGCCGGCTTGCCGGCGAACTCGCGGGCGAGCGCATCAGCGAGACCGCCATCGTCCGTCTCGTGATGGGCACGTCCGAGGAAAGCCGGGAGGAGTCCCTACATGTCTGATGCCGCCCTGCGCCCCGCCACGGCCTTCCGCCTGCCGAGCCTTTCCGCGCTCGGCCCGTTGCTGGCGCTGATTCTTCTCGTGCTACTCGGCGCCTTCCTGAACGACAATTTCCTGTCGGCCGGCAATATCACCAATGTGCTCGCCCGCTCCGCCTTCATCGGCATGATCGCGGTCGGCATGACCTTCGTCATCACCTCCGGCGGGCTCGACCTCTCGGTCGGCTCCATGGCCGCCTTCATCGCCGGGGTGATGATCCTCGCCATGAACGCGCTGCTGCCGAGCATGGGCGTCGGCGTGCCGCTCATCCTCGCGGGGATGGGCGTCGCGCTGGGAGTCGGCCTGCTTGCCGGGCTGGGCAACGGATTGCTGGTGACGCGCGCGGGGATCGAGCCCTTCATCGTGACACTGGGCACGATGGGCATTTTCCGCTCGCTGGTGACGTGGCTCGCCGATGGCGGCACGATCAGCCTCGATTTCACGGTGCGCCAGCTCTACCGGCCGGTCTATTATTCCGGCCTGTTCGGCGTCGCCTGGCCGATCCTCGTCTTTGCCGCGGTCGCCATCGCCGGGCAGGTGGCGATGCGGCACACGCGCTTCGGGCGCTATTGCGAGGCCATCGGCTCGAACGACAAGGTCGCGCTCTATTCGGCGGTGAATGTCGAGCGCATCCGCCTGCTCACCTATGTGCTGCTCGGCCTGCTCGTCGGCCTCGCCACCATCATGTATGTGCC
>JAEZMI010000071.1 GCA_023414975.1 Pseudomonadota bacterium
CGCGTCCCTCTGCTGCGCCGCGGCGGCGGCGCGGTCGGTGCGCATCCGCTCGGTCGCGATCATGCTTTCCCGGAACACCAGGACAGCCTGCGCCATGCTGCCGATCTCGTCGCGCCGGTGGGTATCCGGCACTTCGGTGTCCATCTTGTTGTCGGCGAGTGCCCGCATCACGCCCGTCATCCGGCTGATCGGCGCGGAAACCGAGCGGGTGATGGCCAGCATGGTCAGCACGCAGCATACCAGCATCAGGCCGATGGCGATCAACAGGCCGGTGATGACGGTCGAGCGCATGTGTTCGCTGAACGCGGCGCTCTGCCGCGCGTCGTCGCTCTTGCGCTTCAGCACATCGGCAACGGCCGCGTAGAAGGCATTGGCGTCGGCCTGCAGGTCATCCAGCAGCACCTTCTCAGCCATGGCCGAAAGACCGGCCTTCTCCAGTGCCGCAAACTCCTCTTCCACGGCCAGGAAGTGCTGCCATTTGACGAACAGCGTATCGGCGAGCACCTGCTCGTCCGGCGAGGAAATCGTCGGCGCGTACTGGCTCCAGGACTGCGAGAACGACCCGTGCGCCGCGCTGATCTCCTGCTGGAGCGCGGCCTGGACGGCGGGCCGCTTGTCGTAATGCATGACGAGATCGAGCCCGCGCAGCTGCTGGCTGAGCCGGGCCATGTCGCCGAGGATCGTCACACCTTCAATATTGCGCGCCAGAGCCGCCGTCACGTCGCCGAGCGCGACGATCCGGTTGAGCGCAAACAGTCCGAGGGCGATGGTGAAGACCAATATGAACCCGAAGGCCGCGAAGATCTTGAACTTGATCGACGAGGTCGCCATGCCGCGAGTAGACCGCTTTTCCATACGCGCTCCTGAGGGATTTCCAAGGCGCCGACAGCTGCCCGTGGAGTAGCTGCCGTGCGCGATGCGGGAGCGGCGACATCCGCCGGACTCCTCCAACCCTGGAACAAAGACCACGCGCCGCTTGTGCGGAGCTTGCGGGCGCGGGCAAGGATGGCGGCCACGACGCGTTGCGGCACGCATCACTTTGTGCGGGCGCGCCGCCCGCGCTTTGGCCCGCTCACCATCTGACCCGCAGGCCGCCACTCGCGCCGAGCACCGAATAGCCGTCGGCGATCTGGGCGTCGAAACCGGCGGAGAAGCTCATATTGGCACTGATATTGACCTGAAGCCCCGCATGAAGGTCCAGCGCGTCGCGCACGACCGGGATCGGCGTGCCGGAGAAAGCCAGGTCCGGCGCCTCGGCGAAGCTGCGCGACAGGTCGCGGTCCGGGCTGAAATCGTGCATCCACGCGGCGCGGACGAAGGGCGCATAGGTCGTGCCGTCCTTTCCGTGCCACACGCTGTCGAACTGAACGCCGAGATAGGCCGGCAGTGCGGTGATCGTGCTGGAATGGAAGGTGAGGCCCCCGCCCAGCGCCCCGAAGCTCTCCGTATCCGATCCCAGCCAGAGTTGCATGGGCTCGAAGGCCGCAAAGGGGGTCAGGGTGGCGCCGGTGTCACCGAGCGCGAAGCCGTAGCCAAATTCAACCCGGCCGCCGAGCAGCGTGCCGTCAAGATCCGTGTCCGCCGCGAGGTTCAGGCCGAGACCATAGAGGTTTCGCGCGAAATCGGCGCTGCCATAGCCGAGCGTGGCGATGGCAGAGACATAGGCCTGCCCCATCTCATAGACGCCATAGGCGCTGAACCCGCCATAATCGGTCGATGCGCTGGCGCCATAGGCGCTTGCCGACAGGTCGGTCGAGGAGAAATTGCCGGCAAACCCCAGCAGGGCCGGCAGATCCGGCAGTTCCCCATCCACGCCGATGGTGGCGCCGAGCAACGTGCCAGAGAGCCCGCCGCCGGTGGTCGAGCTGCCCATGGGCGCTCCCCAGAAATACGTCGCCGGCTCGGGCTCGCGCGCTCCCGCCGCCCTGGTCGCGGTCGACGGATTTGCGTGCCGCTGGAGCAGGCGCCAATTGTCCATCTGATCGGTCACGCTCGCCATGGCCGCCGCGTTCGCGTTGATCATGCTCTGGGGCACCAGCGAGACCGCGCCGCCGCCGATGGTCTGGTAGGCCGTCTCAAGCTCCTGCACGGTCGGTATGTCCAGCAGCGCCGGAACGAGGGTCTGGAACAGCGGGGACGAGCCTCGGGTCTGGATGGCGCCGACGACGTCGCCGACCACCCCCGCGCCGCGCGACAGGCCCTCCGGCGTGAAGTCGATGCGGGTGTCGAGGTTCAGAAGCGAGGAGGAGCCGGACAATGAGAAGTCCAGGATCGCCGTCTCGCCCACGGCCGTAAGGTTCGACCAGTCGATCGCGCCCGCGGCGATGAGGAAGGGCACGGAGAAGGCGCCGGGCATGGCGAGGCCGGGGCGATAAAGGCGGCCCTCGCTGGTGCCTCCGAGCGCGGCGCTCCCGCTGACCGCGAACTGGTCCGCCCCGAGCGATATCTGATCGGTGCGCACGACAAGACGGCCGGTCGCCGTCTGCACCAGGCTGCCGTTGATGGCGGTCGCGCCGAGGCTGGTCGAGCCGCGGCGCAGCACGCCCTCGTTGCGGAGTACGGATTGCGGCCCGCCGAGGTCGAGCGACGCGCCGGCATATATCGTGCCGCTGGACAGGTTGACGACGCTGTTGCCCACGCCGTGAGTGAGCGACAGATTGCCGAGCAGGCCGCCCCCATTGGTGATGGCGCTGTACCCGCCCGTCGTGCGGACCGCCATGCCCTCGGAACCGTCGACCGTGGCGATCCAGCCGTAATTGTTGACGTAATTCTCGGTGCCATCGCTGACGACCGCGGCCCCGCCGCTACCGCCGATGACGCTCGCGCCCGGCGCGATGTTGAGGATCGGATCCGCGTTGCCCTGCATCAGGACGCCGACCGCGCCGGGGCCTGTCGCGCTGACCGCCAGGTTGTTCACGAGGTTGACGGCCACTTTGCCGGAGGCGGCGGCGCTGCCATTCACCAGTTCCATGCTGGTGCCGTTCATCACCAGGCCGCCGCCATTGCTGACAGACTGGGCGATGACACCGTAGGCGCCGGCGCCGGTGGTGGTGATGGTGGCGTTCACATTCACCGTCACCGCCCCGCCCGTGCCGGTGCCGGTCGGCGCGGTCCATGTCGTCGTCCCCTGCCCGGAAGCGACGGCCGCGCCGCCACCGCCGCCAATGGACTGGGCCAGCACGCCCACCGCATTGGTGCCGCTGGTGGTCAGTGGGCCTCCCACCGTTACCACGACAACGCCGCCATTGGCGGACGTGGTGGACGCGGCGGGCCCGGCGAAGGTGACGCTGCCCCCGGCATTGGCGACACCGCCGCCCCCGCCGATGCTCTGCGCCACAATGCCGATGGCCGCATTGCCGGTGGTCGAGACGGCGCCGGAAGTGGAGACCGTGACCGCGCCGCCCGCGCCGCTGCTCGTGCCGCCAAGCGTTGTAGCAAGACCGCTCGTCGTGGCCGAACCCGTGCTGACGCTGGCGACACCGCCGCCCCCGCCGATCGACTGGGCGAGAATGCCGAAGGCCGCGCTGCCGGAGGTGGCGAGGCCGCCCGCCGTGACCGTGACGCTCCCGCCATCATTGCCGCTGCCGCCCGTCCCGGCCAGGGTGAGCATGCCGCTCACGCCTCCACTGCTGAAGCTGGACGAACTGGCGGCGCCGATGCCCCCGCCACCACCGATGGACTGGGCGAGGACCGCCACCGCCGCGGCGCCCGAGGTGGTGATCATATCCGCCGCGGTCACCGTCACGGTGTCGCCGGTCTGGCCGCTGCCGGCGCTGCCGCCGAGCGCCATGCTGAAGGAGGCCTGCGATCCGCCCGAGGCGCCGCTGGTCGAGGCTCCCGCCGTTCCACCGCCGCCACCGACGGACTGCGCCAGCAGGCCGTAGGCCAGATCGCCGCGGGTGGTGATGGCGGCGTTGGCCTTCACCGTGACCTCGCCGCCCGCCCCGCCCCCGCCGCCCGATCCGCCGAGGCCGAAGGCCAGCGCATAGCTGCTGTTGCTGGCATTCAACGTGCTGGCTCCGCCCGCGCCGCCGCCGCCGCCGACCGACTGGGCAAACAGGCCGGCGGAATTCACGCCGAGGGTGCTGATCTGCGCGTTCGACGTGACCTGCACCGTGCCGCCGGCCCCACCCGCGCTGCCGGAACCGCCCAGCCCGAGCGCCAGGGCGACGCCATCGGTGGTGGAGGCGGAGGTCGAGCTGCTCGACGCCGAGCTGCTGCTGCTGCCGGTCCCGCTCGTGTTGCTCGGCCCCGTCGCCGCCGAAACAAGCGTGCCGCCGGAACCGCCGCCGCCGCCCACCGACTGGGCGAAGAAGCCGTGGGAATTGAAGCCCTGGGTGCTGATGCCCGGATAGCTCGGGAACGCGGCCGACGTATTCACGGTGACACTCACCGCTCCGCCGCCGCCGCCGCCCGACGAGCTGCCGCCGAGGCCGAGCGCCAGGGAAAGGGCGCCGCCTGAGGACGAGGTCGTGGTGGAGGATCCGCCATTGCCGCCGCCATTACCCACCGACTGGGCGAAAACGCCGGCGGAATTGGCACCCGTCGTCTGCAGGCTGCCAATGGTGTTCACCGTGACAGCGCCGCCCGTGCCGCCGGCCATGCCATTGCCGCCGAGCGCGAGCGAGGCGCTGTATTCGCCGGCCGAGCTGTTGGTCGTGGACGATCCGCCATTGCCGCCGCCGCCGCCCACCGACTGGGCGAAGATCGCCGGCGAATTGTCCGCGGGAACGAGGCTCCTGCTCCCGCTCGCGAGATCGAAGCCCGTGAAAATCCCATACTCGTTGATGATCGAGACGGTGTTCCCGTTGCCGCTCTGCCCGCCGCTGCCGCCGAGGCTCATCGCCAGCGAATATCCGCCATCGGTTCCGGATTGCGCGCCGGGCTTGCCGCCGTTCTGTCCGGCCGCCGACGCGGTGCTGGAGCCGCTGGCCGAGCCGGAAAGGCTGCCGGTGGCGCTCGATGAACTGCCGCCCGAACTGGGCGAGCCCGGCGCGCTGGCGGCCGCACTGCTGGATCCGCCCGCCCCGCCACCGCCGCCCACCGATTGCGCGAAGATTCCCGCGGCATTGGGACCAAGGGTGTTGATGACAGAGGGAGCCATCAAGGTGACGGAGACCCCGCCGCCGTCTCCGCCATTGCCGCCGCTGCCGCCGAGGCTCATGCTGAGCGCGGCCTGCCCGCCGCTGGCGGCGGTGCTGGAGGATGACCCGCCCAGGCCGCCGCCGCCGCCCACCGACTGGGCGAAGATGCCCGCGGCCTGGAGGCCGGTGGTCTTGAGGGAGCCGGTCGATCCCACCGAGATGGCGCCGCCGCTACCCCCCGGTCCGGCGCCGCCGCCGAGGGTGAAGGAGGCGGCATAGGAACTGCAGCTGGCATTGGCGCTGCTCGATCCGCCGGAACCGCCGCCGCCGCCCACCGACTGGGCGAAAATGGCCGCGGCCTGGTCGCCAGCCGTCGTGATGGAGGAACTGCTCTCGACGTTCACCATCGCGCCGGCGCCGCCCTCTCCGGCGAAGCCGGCAAGCGTCAGGGCCACCGCGATTCCGTTGGCGGCATGGCTATTGCCGTTTTCCGGCCCGGTGCCGGAGGCCCCGGACACGGCAGAGCTGATATTGCTCGCGGTCTGGCCCGCGCCGGCCCCGGCGACGGAGGTGACGCCGCCCTGCAGTTCCTGTCCCTGCCCGGCATCGGTTGTGCTGGACGCCGCCCCGCCATTGCCGCCGCCGCCGCCGATGGACTGGGCGAGGATGCCGTAGGACAGCGCGCCGGAGGTCGCCAGCGCACCGCCGGTGGTCACGTTGACCGTGCCGGCGTCGCCTCCGCCCTGACCGGATCCGCCGATGGCGATCCCCGCCGCATAATTGTTGCTGGAGGCGGTAGCCTGCGTCCAGCCGCCATTGCCTCCCCCGCCGCCGATGGACTGGGCGACGATGGCGGCGGCGTGCATGCCGGTCGTGGTGATGCCGCCCCCGCCGGCCGGGTTGCTCAGAACGCTTACGGCGCCGCCGCTTCCGCCCTCGGCGCCGCTCGCGCCAATGGCAACGGCGATCGAAGCCGTGGTCGCGGCGGCATTTGCATCGGCCGAGCCGCCATTGCCGCCCGAGCCGCCGATGGATTGCGCGAGAATGCCGGGCGACTGGTCGCTGAAGCCCCCGCCATAGCCGGTCCAGATCGTGCCGAACTGGGTGACGCCCACAGAATTGCCATTACCGCCCGAGGATCCGCCGCCGCCGATGGCGACGCTGGCCGCCGCGCCGTCCGTGCTGTCGCTGGTACCCGAAAGGCTGAAGGCGCGGCTCGACCCGCCATTGCCGCCGGCGCCGCCGATGGATTGGGCGAGAATACCGGCCGAGAGGTAGCCGCTGGTGGTGATGTCCGCCGCGGTGACGGTGACGCTGCCGCCGCCCTGGCCGCTGCCGCCGCCCCCGCCCGTCGCGCCGGCGCCGCCCACCGAAACCTTGGCATCGCCGCCGCCCGTCGCGCCGGAGCCGGCAATGGCAAAGCCCCCATTGCCGCCCGAGCCGCCAATGGACTGTGCCAGTATGCCCGGTGACTGGGAAAGCTGCGTGGTGATGGCGTCATTGGCGGTCACGGTGACGGTGCCCGCGCTGACGTTGGTGCTGCTGGTGCCGCTGCTGCCACCGCCGCCGCCCAGAGTGACATCGGACGCGAAGACGATGGAGCCCGCCGCCCCGGCGCTGAAGCCGCCATTACCGCCCGAGCCGCCGATGGACTGCGCCAGAATCCCCGGCGAAATCAGGCCATTGGTCGACAGGGGCCCATACACCGTGGCCGTCACCTGGCCGCTCGTGCCACCACCGCCGCCGCTGCCGCCGAGGCCGACATTCGCCGCGCCGGCGCTGGCCAG
>JAEZMI010000126.1 GCA_023414975.1 Pseudomonadota bacterium
CTACGTCGAGAGCCTGTCGGCCTATGCCCGGCAGTTCCTCGAGATGATGCAGAAGCCGGACGTCGACCAGATCGACGGCCTGTCGCCCGCCATCTCGATCGAGCAGAAGACCACCTCGAAGAACCCGCGCTCGACGGTCGGCACCGTCACCGAGATCTACGACTACATGCGCCTGCTCTGGGCGCGGGTCGGCGTCCCCTACTCGCCCGCCACCGGCCTGCCGATCGAGAGCCAGACGGTCAGCCAGATGGTGGACCGGGTGATGGCGCTGCCGGAGAAGACCCGGCTTTACCTGCTGGCCCCGGTGGTGCGCGGGCGCAAGGGCGAATACCGCAAGGAGCTGGCGGAATTCCAGAAGAAGGGCTTCCAGCGCGTCAAGATCGACGGCGCCTTTCATGAGATCGCCGAGGCGCCGGCGCTCGACAAGAAGTTCAAGCACGATATCGACGTGGTGGTGGACCGTCTCGTGGTGCGCGCCGACATCGCCAGCCGCCTCGCCGACTCGTTCGAGACCGCGCTCGGCCTCGCCGATGGCATCGCGGTGATCGAATTCGCCGACGAGAAGGACGAGGACGGCGCAGCGCGGCGGGTCATTTTCTCGGAGAAGTTCGCCTGCCCGGTGTCCGGTTTCACCATTCCGGAGATCGAACCGCGGCTGTTCTCGTTCAACAATCCGTTCGGCGCCTGCCCGGTCTGCGACGGCCTCGGCCATGAGAGCAAGATCGACCCCGACCTTATCGTCCCGGACCGCACGCGCAGCCTGAAACAGGGGGCCATCGCCCCCTGGGCGAAGTCGTCCTCGCCCTATTACGGGCAGACGCTCGATGCCCTCGCCCGTCATTACGGCTTCAAGCTGACCACCCGATGGGCGGACCTGCCGGAAAAGGCACAGCAGGTCATTCTGCACGGCTCCGGCGGCGAGGTGATCCGCTTTGTCTATGATGACGGCATGCGGGCCTATGAGACGGCGAAGACCTTCGAGGGCATCGTCAACAATCTCGAACGCCGCTGGCGCGAGACCGACAGCGACTGGGCGCGCGAGGAGATCGGCAAGTACTTTTCCGCCGTGCCCTGCGCCGCCTGTCACGGCTATCGGCTGAAGCCGGAGGCGCTGGCGGTGAAGATCGCCGACAGCCATATCGGCCAGGCCGCGCAGCTTTCCGTCCGTGCGGCGCTGGAATGGGTCAGCGCCCTGCCCGGCCAGCTCACCGACAAGCAGAACGAGATCGCCGCGCGCATCCTCAAGGAAATCCGCGAGCGGCTCGCCTTCCTGCTCGATGTCGGTCTGGACTATCTCACCCTCGCCCGCGCATCCGGCACGCTGTCCGGCGGCGAGAGCCAGCGCATCCGCCTCGCCTCACAGATCGGCTCGGGGCTGACGGGCGTGCTCTATGTGCTGGACGAGCCCTCCATCGGCCTGCACCAGCGCGACAATGAGCGTCTGCTGGGCACGCTGAAGCGGCTGCGCGACCTCGGCAACACGGTCGTCGTGGTCGAGCATGACGAGGACGCCATCCTCGCCGCCGATCACGTGGTGGATGTCGGTCCGGGCGCCGGCGTGCATGGCGGGCGCATCGTGGCGCAGGGCACGCCGAAGGAAATCCTTGCCAACCCGAACTCGCTCACCGGCAAGTACCTCACCGGCGCGCTCGGCGTGCCCGTGCCCAAGCGCCGCAAGCCGGATCGCAAGCGGCTGCTGCGCGTGGTGAACGCGCGCGCCAACAACCTCAAGAACGTCACGGCGGAAATTCCGCTCGGCCTGTTCACGGCCGTCACCGGCGTCTCCGGCGGCGGCAAGTCGACGCTGCTCGTGGACACGCTCTACAAGGCGGTGGCGCGCCGGCTCAACGGCGCCTCAGAGCCGCCGGCGGCCCATGATGGGCTGGAGGGACTGGAGCATCTCGACAAGGTCATCGACATCGACCAGTCGCCGATCGGCCGTACGCCGCGCTCGAACCCGGCGACCTATACTGGCGCGTTCACGCCGATCCGCGAATGGTTCGCCGGTCTGCCGGAGGCCAAGGCCCGCGGCTATGGCCCCGGCCGTTTCTCCTTCAACGTGAAGGGCGGGCGCTGCGAGGCGTGCCAGGGCGACGGCGTCATCAAGATCGAGATGCACTTCCTGCCGGATGTCTACGTCACCTGCGACGTCTGCAAGGGCAAGCGCTACAATCGTGAAACTCTCGAAGTTACATTCAAAAACAAATCGATAGCCGACGTTCTTGACATGACGGTCGAGGAAGGTGCCGAGTTCTTCAAGGCGGTGCCGGCGGTGCGCGAGAAGCTGGAGACGCTGTCGCGCGTCGGGCTCGATTACATCAAGGTCGGCCAGCAGGCGAACACGCTCTCCGGCGGCGAGGCACAGCGCGTGAAGCTCTCCAAGGAGCTGTCGCGCCGGGCGACCGGGCGCACGCTCTACATCCTCGACGAGCCGACCACCGGCCTGCACTTCCACGATGTGGCGAAGCTGCTGGAAGTGCTGCACGAGCTGGTCGAGCAGGGCAACACCGTGGTGGTGATCGAGCACAATCTCGAAGTCATCAAGACGGCGGACTGGGTGATCGATCTCGGGCCGGAGGGCGGCGATGGCGGCGGCGAGATCGTCGCGGCGGGTCCGCCGGAGGTTATCGCCAAGACCGAGCGCAGCCATACCGGCCGCTTCCTGGCGGAGGTGCTGGCCCGCCGGCCGCTCAAATCCCGCACCGCGGCGGAATAGCCGGCGGCTCGGCGCGGTAGCCGTCCTACCGCGCCGTCCGCAATGGCGGGGCCTCGCGCAGCCGCACCAGATGCACGGTCACGGCAATCAACACGACCGTCGCGCCGAACTGGTGCGCCAGGGCGATGTCGACCGGCACCTGATGGATGAGCGTGAGGATGCCGAGCATCGCCTGCGCCACGACCAGGCCGAAAATGAGCAGCGCCCGCCGTCGTGCCTCACCGCCGGCCCGCCGGGCGGCGAGATAGTGGCCGAGCGCCAGCGCGAGCAGCGCATAGGCCACCAGCCGGTGGTTGAACTGCACGGTCAGCACGTTCTCGAACAGGTTCCGCCAGACGGGATGCTGC
>JAEZMI010000131.1 GCA_023414975.1 Pseudomonadota bacterium
CTTCGAGCTGAAGCCGGGCGACCGCGCCCATATCCTGGACCCCGAAGGCGGGCAGCCGGGCATCCTGCTCATGGCGGGGCTGGAGGGTCCGCTCGACGGCCTCGCCCCGCCGCAGGCACCCGACAGGCTGATCGGGACGCTGCCGGACGCCGCCCGCGTCTTTTTCGGCGACGCGCCTTCGCTGAGCCCGCCGGCGGCCTTCGCGCTCTTCGCGCCGGACGCGCCGCCCGGCACCGCGGTCCGTTTCACCGCCCCCCGCCCGCTGCGCTGCGTGCTCGTCGCGCCGGGCGGGCCGATGGACCCGGCCGCGCAGGATGCGCCGACCGATCTCGTCGTCGAGATCGAGCCCGCCGCGCCTTCCGCCGGCACCGTTCCGCCGCCGCTTGCCGAGCCCAAGCTCGATCTGCGCATCCGCGCGGCCTCGGCCAGCGCCTATGAGGTGAAGGCGGGCGACTACATCCAGATCATCGACGTCGACGGGCAGCAATGTTCGGATTTTCTCGCCTTCGACGCCGCCAAGCTGCGCGCCGGCCGCGAGAAGGGACTGGACCCGACCACCACCCGCACGCTCATGGGCTCCGCAAGCCCCGGCCCCGGCCTGCATTCGAAATATTTCGACGAGGACCAGACCGCGCTGGTCGAGGTGATCTGCGATACGGTCGGGCGGCACGACACCTTCATGCTCGCCTGCAACGCCAAATATTACGACGACATGGGTTATCCCGGTCACGACAACTGCACGGACAATTTCAACCGCGCGCTCGCGCCCTATGGCATCGCGCCGAAAATGGGCTGGCCGGCGGTCAATTTCTTCTACAACACCTTCGTCTCGCCGGGCGACCGCATCGGCATGGACGAACCCTGGTCGCGGCCGGGCGACTATGTGCTGCTGCGCGCGCTCACCGATCTCGTCTGCGCCTCCTCCTCCTGCGCCGACGATATCGACGCCTCCAATGCCTGGCACCCGACCGACATCCATGTGCGCGTCTATGACGGCGCCAACAGCTTCTCCAGAGGGATCGCCCACCGCATGACGCCCGATTCCGCCCCGCGGCTGACGCGCGAGACCGCCTTCCACGCCCGCACCTCGGCGCTGACGCGCAAATTCAGCGAGTATAAGGGTTTCTGGCTGCCGGACTGCTTCTCCGCCGCCGGCCCGATCGCCGAATACTGGGCCTGCCGCGAGCGCGCCGTGGTGATGGACCTCTCCGCGCTGCGCAAATTCGAAATCCTTGGACCGGACGCGGAGAAGCTGGTCCAGCTCGCCGTCACCCGCGACATCCGCAAGCTCGCCATCGGGCAGGTGGTCTACACCGCGCTGTGCTACGAGCATGGCGGCATGCTCGACGACGGCACGGTGTTCCGCCTCGCCGAGAACAATTTCCGCCTGGTCTGCGGCGATGATTATTGCGGCGTCTGGCTACGCGAGATCGCGGCGAAGCACGGCCTGCACGCCTTCGTGAAATCCTCCACCGACCAGCTCCACAATCTGGCGCTCCAGGGCCCGGCGTCGCGGGACATGCTGCGCGCCATCCTCACCACGCCGGCACACCAGCCGAGCGCCGACGAGCTGAAGTGGTTCCGTTTCACCATCGGCAAGGTGGGCGACATTCCCGTCATGGTCTCGCGCACGGGCTATACCGGGGAGCTGGGCTTCGAGATCTGGTGCCACCCGAGTCAGGGCGCGGCGCTGTGGGACGCGGTCATCACCGCCGGCACGCCGCATGGGCTGGAGCCGCTCGGCCTGCTCGCGCTCGACATGTTGCGCATCGAGGCCGGCCTTGCCTTCGCCGGCTATGAATTCTGCGACCAGACCGACCCCTTCGAGGCCGGCATCGGCTTCACCGTCCCCGCCGCGAAGGAGGACGACTTCGTCGGCAAGGCGGCGCTCGCCCGCCGGCGGGAACACCCTTCAAGAAGGCTCGTCGGCCTCGCCTTCGAGAGCAACGAGCCGGTTCATCATGGCGACCCGATCTATCACGGGCGCGCGCAGATCGGCGTCGTCACCAGCGCCACCCGCTCGCCGACGCTCGGCCACATCATCGCGCTGGCGCGGCTGGATGTGAGCGCCGTGGAGGCGGAGAGCGTCGAGATCGGCAAGCTCGACGGTCACGCCAAGCGCATCACCGCGCGCCTCGTCCCCTTCCCGCATTACGACCCGACCAAGAGCCGCGTGCGGGCGTGAAGCGGGCCCGGAAAGGCTGAAACGACCGGACGGAGCGAAGGGGGCTCCGGCCTTTTTCATATTGGTTACAGCGTCGTCATCGCGGCCGAAGCGCAGCGCAGCGCAGCGCCGGGATCGTAGGACGCTCATTCCCGTCGCGCACTGTCATGGCCGGGCGTCGCCCGGCCATCCACGACGTCCTTCCACCGCACCTGTCCCCAAAACGTGGATGCCCGGGACGAGCCCGGGCATGACGTCGTTCTGGGGCTCCACGCCTCAGCCATCGCTCCCGGATCGGCCGTCGGCCGCCCGCGATGACGCGGCAAAAGCCTCACCGCTCCTCCAGCGGGTGGGTGCGCAGGCGCAGCGGGTCGTAGAAGGGCGTCTTCACCAGCCGGCCGACGAACGTGCCCTGCGGGCCGACCACCTCGAACTCCGTGCCGAAGGCGCCGAGATCAGGGCGCACATGCACCAGCGCGATGGAGCGCATGAGGTGCCGGCTGTAGATGGACGAGTTCAGCGAGCCGACTTCCACCCCGTCCTTGAACAGCTTGGCGCCGGGCTCGATCTGTTCGTGATGATCGATCTCCATGCCGCGCTGGACCACGCGCATCTCCCCCTTGCGGCGGATCAGCGCCTCCTTGCCGCGGAAGGACGGCTTGTCGAGATCCACCGTCCAGTCGGCGCCGACCTCCCAGGGGGTCTCGTCGCCCTTCGGCATGTCATAGGGGAAGAACAGCAGCGCGCCCTCGACGCGGACGATGTCGAGGCTCTGCCAGGACACCGGCATGGCGCCGAAGGGCTTGCCGGCCTCGAGGATCGAATCCCAGATGAACACGGTGTCGGCCGCCTTGGCGAACACTTCATAGCCGCGCTCGGCCGAGTAGCCGCCCCGCGCCAGCGTCACCTCGCGGCCGAACAGCGTGGCCGGCGCGTGCTCGAAATATTTCAGCGCGGCAAGGTCGATCGAGGCGTGCGGCTTGAGGATGTCCAGCGCCAGCGGGCCCTGCAGCGAGAGAACATGGGTGTCGCCGTCATTGGCGATGATCACGTCGCGCCCGGCGCCGAATTCCGCCAGCACGTCCTCCAGCTTGCCGGAACCGTGCGACAGCCGGAAATCCTGTGGGCCGTTGCGGTAGACCAGCACGTCGTCGATCAGCGCGCCCTCGTCGTCGACGATGTTGCTGATGGCGGACTGGCCGGGCCGCATCTTCGCGATGTCGGAGGTCAGCACCTCGTTGAGCAGCGCCTCCGCCTCCGGTCCCGTCACGTTGCAGAGATTGAGGGACGACACATCGATCAGTCCCGCCTTGGAGCGGATCGTCGCGACTTCCTCATAAGGATCGGTTGCATAGAATTGCGGCAGCGGCATCCCGTTCCAGGAAGATTCAAACTTGGTGCCGAGCTGGATATGCCGCTCGTTCAGAATGGAATTGCGCGGAAATGCAGCGGTCATGAGAGAGGAAACCTTCGTTCCACGGGGCAGATGGCGGGACGGATGACAGTTTCACTGAAAACAAGCCGCCGCCGCCGGAGAAAAACTCAGCGGCGCGTCCGGCTCTCGGTGAGGATGCTTGCACCCACATGAGCACCTGTCAAGAATATTTCTCCAAGAGAAACCCGTTTTCCCGCCATGAAGAAGCGCGGCCGGCAACGAGGCGTCCCGTGGCGCCGGGGAGGCCCATGCCGGCAAGCCTTTCCGCACGATTTGGCTGCATCCATGTGGAAATTTGTGGCATTGAGGGATCACGCGCCCTCAATGCCGGAGACCTCATGTCCACCAAGCGCCGCGCCGAGCTGCTGGAGATCGTGCGCGGCACCGGCAGCTGCTCGATCAGCGAGCTGGCCGTGCGTCTCGGCGTCTCCACCGAGACGATCCGGCGGGGCATCGAGCCGCTGATCGCCGACGGCACGCTGCTGCGCTTCCACGGCGGGGTGATGCTGCCCGAGCGCGCCGAGGAACCGCCCTTCCAGCGCCGCATGCAGGTGAACCGCGAGGCCAAGCTCGCCATCGCCCGGCTGGTGGCGGCGCGGGTGGAGGATGGCGACAGCCTCTTCCTCGACAACGGCACCACCTCCGCCTATGTCGCGGATGCGCTCGCCGCCCGCGCGCGGCTCACCATCGTCACCCATTCCGCCCACATTGCCTGCCGCCTCGCCTCGCGCAACGGCAATCGCGTCTTCATGGCCGGCGGCGAACTGGGCGGGGAGGACGCGGCGGCCTTCGGCGCCTCGGCCATCGCCTTCATCGGCCAGTTCAAGCTGCGCTACGCCCTGCTCTCGGTCGGCGCCATCACCCGTGCGGGCGAGCTGGCCGACTTCCACCTGTTCGAGGCGGAATTCTCCCGTGCCGCCATGGCCCAGGCGGCGGAAACCTGGGTGATCGCGGACCACAGCAAATTCGGCCGCGAGGCCTCCGTCACCGTCTGCCCGCTTGCGGCGGTCGACGCCATCCTCACCGACACCCCGCCGCCCGAGAGCTTCGCCACACGCTGCGCTGCCGCCGGGGTAGCGATCGTGCTGCCGGAAGCGCGGGTATGAGAAGGTAGGGGCAGGAGAAGGTCGGGCAGGAGAAGGTCGGGCTGAAGTCGATACAAGCCACCGGAACATGACGCACGACACCGAACGGGAAGCCGGCCTCCAGAACGAAGCCACCCCACCCCGCACACCGTCATAGACCGTGCCAAAGCACGCGGCCCCACTCCTCGGGACGTTCTGGTCGGGCTGAAGCCCCCTTCGCCCCGTCATGGCCGGGCTTGACCCGGCCATCCACGTCTTTCCCCGCCGCGCCCGCCCAAAGCGTGGCCCCGCCAGACCGGCGATGACCACCTAAGGCCCGGTTCCCCGGACGAGCCGCGCCGCGCGCGGCGATGAGCCGGGGCCCAGGGAAAACTCTTTGGCCAAAGACTCTTACGCTGGGTCCCGGCTCACTCTCCGCTGACGCTCCGAGCGTCCGGGACACGGCTGTTCGTGCGCGCAGCCTCATGCCGAGGCGCCCGCCAGGCCGGTGATGACGCTGCATGATCGGGCCGGCGGCCCGGCCTCCAACCCGTCGTCACCCGCCATCCGGCG
>JAEZMI010000221.1 GCA_023414975.1 Pseudomonadota bacterium
GGTGATGGACGTCGCCGGCGGCTTTGTCTTCCTTGCCCGCGGAACGCTGCTCTCGCTGCTCACGGTGTTGATCGCTGCCCTGGTGCTTGGCCTCGCCATGCGCGGCTTTGATCGTGTGTTCGCCCTGAACCGCGAGATGCATGCGCGCTATCCGCTCCTTGAGAGCCGGGCGAACCGGTATCTGCCGGCGCTTCGCAGCATGATGAAGACCGTGGTGACGATGGTCACGCTGCTGGTGCTGCTGGAAATTTGGGGCGCGCGGCCTTTCGAATGGCTCGCCTCCGAGCGCGGGCAGGGCATGGTGGGCCGGCTTATTTCCATCGGCGTCGTGCTGCTGATCGGCCTCTTTGCCTGGGAACTTGCAAATGCCTTCGCCGAGCGAATGCGGGCGGGAAATCCGGCGTCGACCCGGTTGAAGACGTTGCTGCCCTTCCTGCTCAACGCTTTCCGCGTGGTGCTGCTGACCCTGGGCGGGCTGATCCTGCTCTCGGAACTCGGCGTGAACATCGCCCCGCTGTTGGCCGGCGCCGGCGTGCTCGGGCTGGCCATCGGCTTCGGGGCCCAGACGCTGGTGAAGGACGTCATCACCGGCATCTTCATCCTTATGGAAGACACCATTTCCGTGGGCGATGTGGTCGAAGTGGGCGCCCATTCCGGGCTCGTGGAGAAAATCTCCATCCGCACCGTGCACATGCGCGATTTCGACGGCAATGTGCACTCCATCCCCTTCGGCGAGGTCCAGACCATCAAGAACATGTCGAAGGACTTCGCCTATGCGGTGGTCGATGTGCGCATCGCCTATCGCGAGAACATCGATGACGCGCTGGCGCTGATGGCCGAGGTCGCCGCGGACATGGCCGCGCGGGGCCCATTGGCCGAGACCATCGTCGAGCCGTTCGAGGTGGTGGGGGTCGAGGGGCTTGAGCAATCCCATGTCTGGCTGCGCGGTCGCTTCAAGACGCGTCCGCTCGGCCAGTGGAACGTCAAGCGCGAATTCTACCGGCGGATCAAGGCCGCCTTCGATGCACGCGGCATCGAAATACCGTATCCACATCAGACCGTCTATTTCGGCACGGACCGCAAGGGCATGGCGCCTCCGCTCCGGGTGCTCAACCAGCGCACGGAAGACATGGCGGGATCGAAAACCCGCCGCGCCGACGCAGCCCGTGCGGCCCGCACGCCCGGTCCCTTCATCGAGGAGCATCCGGGCGCGCGCGAGCGAAGCGATGAGGACGGCGACGGCAGCCTGCTGCCGACCCTGGACGAACCCAGGCACTGACAGCCGGCCGGCGCATCAGGCGGCGGGGCGATATGAGCCGCGCGCATTGAGATCGCCTCGCAAAGCCGCAATGATACCGCGCCCTCCGCCGGCGGGGGTGGCGGAGATTCGTTCTGATGTTCAATGGCCTTCTGCGCCACCCGGTCACCCTCATCGTGAGCGTCGTGGTGGCGCTTTTCCTGCTTTACGAGATCAGCGTCCGGTTCTTCGGCTACACCGCCGACGCCTATGTGATGAGCGACATCATCGTGATCTCCTCGGAAATAGAGGGTCCGATCTCACGTCTTGCCGTGCAGAACAACGATGCCGTCACGGCCGGTCAGTTGCTGTTCGAGATCGAGAAGACGCCCTATCAGCTCAAGGTGCAGGAAACGCAGGCCGCGCTGCAGCAGGCGCAGGCCGACCTTGATCTGGCCCGCGACGAGGTCAAATCCTCGCAGGCCGGCCTTGTCGCGGCGCAGGCTGTACTCACCAATGCCGAGGCCCAACTGGCGCGTATCAGGTCGCTGTCGACGGAAGGCTTCTCCACCGAGGCGAGCCTCGATGTCGCGACCCGCGATGTCGCTACCGCGACGGCGAATGTCCAGACGGCGCGGGCCGCGCTCGACGTGTCGAACCGGCGCGTGGCGGTTGCCATTGCCACCATTGCCGGCGCGCAGGCCGATGTCGCCAAGGCGCAATACGATTTTTCCAAGACCACGGTATCGGCTCCCGAGGCCGGGCGCATCGTACCTTTCACCACCCGTCTCGGCGACTATGTCCAGCCGGGGACGGAAGTCCTCGCCATCGTTACCGGGCATCGCCGCCGTGTGGTAGCCAACATGCCCGAGCGCCACCTCGCTCGCATCCGAACCGGCCAGCGTGTGCTCCTGACACTCGGCTCGGATCCCTGGGTGCTTCATTTCGGCCGGGTCAGCGGCATTGCCGCGGGCGTCGCCCGGTCGCCTGACAATCCGCAGGTACTGCCCTATGTCGAACCGACCACGGATTGGGTGCGGCTGCCCCGGCGCTTCCCGGTCGAGATCACGCTCGACGAATGGCCCGAGCGGGTCGGCCTGTTCAACGGCGCGGATGCGCGCGTCCTCATCTGGTTCTGAGGTGTGGCCGTGGCGATCACCGATGTCGACCGGCAAGCCTTCGCTACCGCCACGGGCGTGCTGGCCGCCGTATATATCGCGCTCTCCATGCATCTCGATCAGCCCTACTGGGCGGCGCTCAGCGTCATGATCATCGCCAATGTCGACCGTGACGCGTTGTTCACAAAGGGCCTGTTGCGCGTTGCCGGCACGTTCGTCGGCGTGCTGCTTGGCTATGGGATCGGTCAGGCAATGGAGGGCCTGCCATTGCAGCAGGCCGTGCTGGTCACGATAGCTGCGGGTATCGGCACCTATGGGCGCCAGCGTAGTGCTTACGGCTATGCATGGTTCTACGGAGCGCTTACCTTCGCCCTGGTGATGCTCTACACGATGGTGCAACCGCAGGATCTGTACAGCTTCGCTCACTATCGCTGCTACGAGATCGTCATCGGTGTCACCTGCGGCACCTTATCAAACTGGGCGCTGGGGCCGCGCGCCGGCCAACTGCCAACCGGTATCGTCCCGCAGGTAGCCACGGTCACGGCGGAGAATGCTCTGTGGCAGGCTTTCGTGGCGGCGGTGGGGGTGCTGACGATCATCCTGACCTGGGCGTTTTTCGATCTGCCCCAGTTGCCCCAAGTGCTGATCTCCAGCCTGATCGTGGTGGACAGCGATCCTGCGGCCACGCGCCATCGCGGGGCGCAGCGCATCCTCGGCTGCATCATCGGGGGAACAGCGGGGCTCCTCGTGATCGCGGCGGATGCGACACTGCAATGGTGGTGGACGGCGATGCTGTTCCTCGGCGTGTTCAGCTTTGCGCGCATCCACCTCAACAAATCGGCGCAGGCCTATATCGGCACGCAGTCGGCCATCGCCTATCTCGTCACCATGGTCACCGTCGGCCCGCCGACCACGATGGCGCCACCGGTGGAACGGCTCGTCGGCATCATCATCGGGGTCAGCATCATGACGGTGCTGGTCTGGGCGCTGAACCCCAGGACGGTGGCGGCGAAGGCCGCGTGAAATCATCATACCGGCCGGGAGGCGCACATTGAGCCTCAAGGGGGGCGGGATGAGGCGCACCGCCTCCTCCCGGCCGGCGGCGAGACTTACTCCGCGGGGAGAGGTGCGGGATGGGCCTCGCCATGCTGGCGCAGGGGGCGGTTGCCCGCCAGCCTGCGAAGCAGGACGTAGAAGACCGGCGTGAGGAACAGGCCGAAGAAGGTGACGCCGATCATGCCGGCGAACACCGCGACACCCATGGCGTGCCGCATCTCGGCGCCTGCACCGGTGGAGAGCACCAGTGGCAGCACGCCCATAATGAAGGCGAAGGAGGTCATGAGGATCGGACGCAGCCGCAGCC
>JAEZMI010000215.1 GCA_023414975.1 Pseudomonadota bacterium
GCCTTTGGCCGGCTCGGCCGAGCCCGCAACCCCGGCCGAGGGCGCCGCGCCCGCGCCGGAGACCGCCGCCGCGCCCGAACCGCCGGCCCGCCCGGCGCTGATGGGTGAAGGCTACACGGTGCGTCTCTTCGCCCCGGTGAAGAACCTGCCGGCCGCGCGGGTCGACGCCATCACCAATATACTCAAGGGCGCGGGGTTCGAGGTGGTGGTGTCCGACACCGGCATCGCCGCGCCGACCTCCAACACGCTGTCCTACCATGCGGCGAGCACGGAGGAGGCGAACAAGCTGGCGAGCCTCATCCAGTCGAAGCGCCCCGCGCTGGACATCGAGCTGCGCGCCTCGCCCTCCATCCCCGCCGCCGCGCGGCAGGTACTGATCCTGAACCTGACGGAAGACGCGCTGCGCTGACCCTTGCGGATTCCATTGCGTGTCACGCCGCCGCGCGCCCCTGCGCGCAGGCGCCGCGTATGGCCTGGATATTGGCGCCGTAGCCCTCGATCCCGCCCTTGAACACGGCGGAGCCGGCGACCAGCACATTCGCGCCCACCGCCACGCATTGCGCGCCGGTCTGCGGGTTCACCCCGCCATCGATCTCCAGATGGATCGGCCGCTCGCCGATCATCGCCCGGAGCCGCGCCACCTTGGGCAGCACGTCGGGAATGAAGCTCTGCCCGCCAAAGCCCGGATTGACGGTCATGGCGCAGATCAGGTCGCATTTGTCGAGGACATAGGTGAGCGCGCTCTCCGGCGTTGCCGGGTTCAGCGCCACCCCCGCCTTCTTGCCGAGCGCGCGGATGAGCTGGAGGCAGCGGTCGAGATGGCGCGTCGCCTCCGCCTGCACGGTGATGACATCGGCGCCGGCCTTGGCGAAGGCCTCGATGTAGGGCTCCACCGGCTCGATCATCAGATGCACGTCGAACGGCTTGTCGGTGTAGGGGCGGATCGCCTTGATGATGTCCGGTCCGAAGGTCAGGTTGGGCACGAAATGCCCGTCCATCACGTCGAGATGGATCCAGTCGGCGCCGGCGCCCGCCACATCGCGCACCTCCTCGCCGAGGCGGGCGAAGTCCGAAGCCAGCATGGAGGGCGCGATGAGGGCCATGGGAGGTCTCCTTGAAAGGTCGGTGTGTCCGGGCAGGCCACGTGGCGCGCCGTCATCCCCGGGCTTGGCCCGGGGATCCACGACTTTTATGTGCGCCCGGCCAAGACGTAACCGGGCAAAGACGTAGCGGGCAAAGACGTAGCGGGCAAAGACGTGGATGGCCGGGCCAAGCCCGGCCATGACGGTCGCGTCAAGCCCTCACCGCGCCGGCAGCGGCGGGTAGCTGTCGATGCCGCCGGAGAACACCCGGCTCGCGAGGATGTCCTCGGCTTCGATGGTCACGAGGTCGTCCGCCGTCACCGGCCGCTCGCTGGCGAAAAGCCGGTTGGCCTGGCGCAGGCGCGCGCGGTCCAGCGCGTTGCGGATGGAGCGGCCATTGGCGAAATGCGGCTGCGCCATGCGCAGGCCGACATAGTCGTGGAACGCCGCCCCGGCCTCGGGACTGAAGCGGTAGTTCATCTGGCCGAGAATCCGCCCCCCGATCGCCTCCAGCTCGTCGCCGGAATAATCGGGAAAGTCGATGTGATGGGCGACGCGCGAGCGGAAGCCGGGATTGGCGGTGAAGAACCGCTCCATCCGGTCGGCATAGCCGGCGAGGATGACCACGAGATCGTCGCGCTGATTCTCCATCACCTGCAAGAGAATCTCGATCGCCTCCTGCCCGTAATCGCGCTCGTTTTCCGGCCGGTAGAGGTAATAGGCCTCGTCGATGAACAGCACCCCGCCCATGGCGCGCTTGAGCACTTCCTTGGTCTTGGGCGCCGTATGGCCGATATACTGGCCGACCAGATCGTCGCGGGTGACGGTGACGAGATGGCCTTTGCGCACATAGCCGAGACGGTGGAGGATTTCCGCCATGCGCAGCGCCACCGTGGTCTTGCCGGTGCCGGGGTTGCCGGTGAAGCTCATATGCAGGGTCGGGCTCACCGCCTGAAGGCCGAAGCGGGCGCGGGCACGGTCGACCAGCAGCAGTGCGCCGATCTCGCGCAGGCGCTGCTTCACCGGCACGAGGCCGACGAGATCCCTGTCGAGTTCGTCCAGTACCTCCGCGAGGCCGCTGCTGACGAATTCGGCGCGCAGGTCGATGGCGTCCGGGGTCGCGACGGACGGGCTGTCGATGATGGCGTCCATAAGGCCCTCCATTCATTCGTCATCCGGCAGGCGGCACCGCCGCCATCTGGGATCGCGGAAAAGAGAAAGGAGGACCGGTTCCGGGCGCGGCATTCCGGAACCGGTCCGTCGCGGCCGGGGAGGAAACCGAGGCGGCCGCGACAGTTCCGTCGGGGAGTAGCAGGGAGACCGACGGAGAGGGGACGAGGGCGGCGGGAGGACTCTCGGGCAGGAGAGACCGCCGCCCTCGCGAAAGGCGTCAGTAGCGCGCGCCCTCCGGGCGGTTCGCCGCATAGGCGCGCGTGGTGTAGCGGATGGCGCGGCCGTCGACCTCCTGGCGCTCCAGCGTGAAGCCGGGCTCCCCTTCGGGACGGTCGGTGATGAAGGAGAGGCGCAGCGATTCCCACGTATGGGTGGCATCGAAGGCGCTGATGCGGATGTAGTGCCGCCCTTTATAGGCCTTGCGGCACTCGTTCAGCTCGAACAGCACGCCGGCGGCGTCCTTCACGTCGAACATGGGCATGCCCCACATCTCCCAATAGGTGTTGCGGGGATGCGGGTCGTCGGTGAACTCGATGTTCACCGCCCAGCCCTGGTCGATGCAGTACTGGATCTGGCTGGCGATCTGCGCGTCGGTCAGATCGGGCAGGAAGGAGAAGGCTCCCTGGGTCAGGCGCATGGTGGTGTCTCGCTCTCGTCATCCCGGACGGCCGCAGGCCGAGCCGGGATCGGGTCCAGAAGGAGGGCGCCCCTGTCGGCTTGCGATCCCGGATCACGCCGCCGGCGTGTCCGGGATGACGCCCTGATGATTTCAGCCTTCAGTTCACTCCGCGGCGGTCGCCTGCGGCACGAAGTCGGGCGTGTCGGTGGACGAATAGTTGAAGGTCACGTCCTTCCACGTATCCAGCGCCTGCTTCAGCGGCAGGCAGTGCCTGGCCGCCGCCTTCAGGATGTCCGGACCCTCGTTCACGATGTCGCGGCCTTCATTGCGGGCGAAGATCATCGCTTCCAGCGCCACGCGGTTGGCGGTCGCGCCGGCCTGGATGCCCATGGGGTGGCCGATCGTGCCGCCGCCGAACTGCAGCACCACGTCCTCGCCCAGCAGGTCGATGAGCTGGTGCATCTGGCCGGCATGGATGCCGCCGGAGGCGACGGGCATCAGCTTGCGGGTCGAGGCCCAGGGCTGGTCGAAGAAGATGCCGTGGGCGAGGTTCTGCGGCACGAAGTCCTCGCGGCAGAGGTCGTAATAGCCCTTGGTGGTATGGGGGTCGCCCTCCAGCTTGCCCACCACCGTGCCGGCGTGGATGTGGTCGACGCCGGCGAGGCGCATCCACTTGGTGATGACGCGGAACGACACGCCATGCGACTTCTGCCGCGTATAGGTCGAGTGGCCGGCGCGGTGCAGATGCAGGATCATGTCGTTGCGGCGCGCCCATTTGGCCATGGACTGGATCGCCGTGTAGCCGATGATCAGGTCGATCATGATGATCGAGGAACCGAGCTGCTTGGCGAACTCGGCGCGCTCATACATGTCTTCCATGGTGGCGGCGGTGACGTTGAGATAGGTGCCCTTCACCTCGCCGGTCGAGGCCTGCGCCTTGTTCACCGCTTCCATGCAGTAGAGGAAGCGGTCGCGCCAATGCATGAAGGGCTGCGAGTTGATGTTCTCGTCGTCCTTGGTGAAGTCGAGCCCGCCCTTCAGCGCCTCATAGACCACGCGCCCGTAATTGCGGCCGGAGAGGCCGAGCTTGGGCTTCACCGTGGCGCCGAGCAGCGGGCGGCCGAACTTGTCGAGCCGCTCGCGCTCCACGACGATGCCGGTGGCGGGGCCGTCGAAGGTCTTGATGTAGGCGACCGGCATCCGCATGTCCTCAAGGCGCAGCGCCTTGAGCGGCTTGAAACCGAACACGTTGCCGATAATCGAGGCCGAAAGGTTGGCGATGGAGCCGGGCTCGAACAGGTCGAGATCGTAGGCGATATAGGCGAACCAGGAGCCCGGCGTGTTCGGCACGGGATCGACGCGGTAGCACTTCGCCCGGTATTTGTCGCAGGCGGTCAGCCGGTCGGTCCACACCACCGTCCAAGTGGCGGTGGAGCTTTCGCCGGCGACGGCGGCGGAGGCCTCGATGGGGTCGACGCCGTCCTGCGGGGTCACGCGGAACAGGGCGATGACGTCCGTGTCCTTCGGCTCGTAATCGGGCTGCCAGTAGCCCATCTTGCGGTATTCCATCACGCCCGCGCTGTAGCGGTCGCGCGTCTTTTCGCCCGTGGTCGTCCTGTCGATGGCGTTCATCGCTCGCTCCTGTGGCGTTGCCGGGGGCCGCGCCGCGCGTCCGGCGCGCGCCGGTCGGGTTACCTCTGGGTTGTTTCGTGCTCCCGCGACCCGCGCGGGCTGGTTCATTCCGCCGCGACGCGGGCGCCGCCGATCACCGGATCGAGCGCGCCGGAGGCGTAGCGCTTGGCCATGGCCGCGAGCGGCAGGACCTTGATCTTCGACGCCTGGCCCGCCGTGCCGAACTGTTCGAAGCGTTCGCGGCAGAGGTCGCGCATCGCGTCCATGGCGGGCTTGAGGAATTTGCGCGGGTCGAACTCGGCGCGGTTCGCCTGCGCCACCTTGCGGAACTGTGCGGTCATGGCGAGCCGGCAATCCGTGTCGATATTGACCTTGCGCACGCCGTGGCGGATGCCGCGCACGATCTCCTCCACCGGCACGCCCCAGGTCTGGGGCATCTCGCCGCCCGAGGCGTTGAACAGATCCTGCAGCGCCTGCGGCACGGAAGAGGAGCCGTGCATCACCAGATGCACGTTCGGTAGCCGGCGATGGATCTCCTCGATCACATGCATGGCGAGGATGTCGCCGTCCGGCTTGCGCGAGAATTTATAAGCCCCGTGCGAGGTGCCCATGGCGATGGCGAGCGCGTCGACGCGGGTGGCGGCGACGAAATCCACCGCCTGGTCTGGGTCGGTGAGAAGCTGGTCGTGGCTGAGCGCGCCTTCCGCGCCGTGCCCGTCCTCCGGCTCGCCCGCGCCGTGCTCCAGCGAGCCGAGCACGCCGAGTTCGCCCTCGACCGACGCCCCCACCCAATGCGCGGCATCGACCACGCGGCGGGTGATGGCGACGTTGTAGGCGTAATCGGCGGGGGTCCTGGCGTCCTCCTTCAGCGAGCCGTCCATCATCACCGAGGTGAAGCCGTGCTGGATCGCCGAAAGGCAAGTCGCCTCGTTGTTCCCGTGGTCCTGATGCATGCAGATCGGGATGTGCGGGTACATCTCCGCCAGCGCCTCGATCATCCTCGCGAGCATGATGTCGTTGGCGTAGCTCCGCGCGCCGCGGCTCGCCTGCAGGATCACGGGGGCGTCCACCGCGTGGGCCGCCTCCAGTATGGCGAGGCCCTGCTCCATATTGTTGATGTTGAAGGCGGGGACGCCATAGCCCTGCTCGGCCGCGTGGTCGAGGAGCTGGCGAAGGGTGATGCGGGCCATGGGTCGCTCTCCGGCTCAGGCGCAGGTCAGAAGCTCGCAGGTCGCATCGACCACGGCTTCCGGCGTGATGTTGAAATGCTCATAGAGGGCGGCGGCCGGCGCCGAGGCGCCGAAGCCGGTCATGCCGACGAAGCGGCCGCGCTCGCCGATCCAGCGGTCCCAGCCGAGCCGGGCGGCGGCCTCGATGGCCACGCGCGGCGCGGTGCCGAGCACGGCGCGGCGGTAATCCGCGCTCTGCTTCTCGAACAGTTCCCAGCACGGCATCGAGACGATCGCGGCATCCACCCCGCGCGCCTCCAGCAGCTCCGCCGCCCTGAAGGCGATCTCGACCTCCGAGCCGGTGGCGAGCAGCGTCACGTCGCGCCGGCGCCTGGGCTTCTTCGCGACATAGGCGCCGTAGCCGGTGAGGTTCTCGGGCGTGTGCCCGGTGCGGAAGGTCGGCAGGTTCTGGCGCGACAAAGCGAGCACCGAGGGCGTGCCCTCGGCATGCAGCGCGAGCTGCCAGGCCTCCAGCGTCTCCACCGCATCGGCGGGGCGGAACACGTTGAGGTTCGGCGTCGCCCGGAGCATGGCGAGATGCTCCACCGGCTGGTGCGTCGGCCCGTCCTCGCCGAGCCCGATGGAATCGTGCGT
>JAEZMI010000236.1 GCA_023414975.1 Pseudomonadota bacterium
CCTAACCGCGACTACATTTCCACCTGCGTCGACTACAATTTCCGACAACAAACTACTTTCCATTTGAGATACTTTAATCTTTTTCTTGCCGTGAGCAACTCGAATTAAATCATTAGAATGTCCGAGATTCGGAGGTGCAATGATGAATACTTCCTTATTTGGAAAATAAGATACAACCATTGAAACGGCAGGCTTTAAATCACTATCTCGTGAAACAATATATGCCCTATCATAAGTATCTTTATAAGCTTCATTTAATATACAAAGAGCGATATTAACATCGGTTTCTTTTTCTTCGTGTCCGATCCATTTGGCTCCGCACGAATGACAACCTCTGCTCTTTTCTTTAAAGTGCCCGAGAACAATGCTCACGCCAGAGTGTTCTAATGCCCGGACGTACTGTTCGTGTCGGGCCTTCTGTAGGGGCAACCAATCAGCATAAGCTGAAAAGTAGTAAACTCCAGAAATGGTCTCGGTTTGACGCGAAATCTGGCGCTCCATCAGCGCCCGCAGGTCCACCCATTTTAGATGGGGCTGCTGAAGGCGCTTGATCGCATGATAGAGATTGAAGCCGTCAATAAAGAAAGCTGAGCGAATCATTCGCCCATTACAATCTCTACGGGCAAAAAAATAAACCCCACGAGCCGGGGCTCGTGGGGGCCGCTGGGCAAGCCATACGGGATTAATGAGTTTTGTATATGTGATTTTCGGGTGCTGTGTAAAGGACGAATCTGTCGCAAGGACTCCAAATCGCTACAGAGTCAATAGCCCCTCCCACATATAGTGGGTCGCCCTCGCGGGGTGCACTAGTTGAAAAATCAAGCGCATTTTTCGCCACATGATGGCATTCAGCCTGCCTCCCTCGCTCTAGCAAGTCGGCGGCCTTGTGGAGCTGCGAGGGAGCCGGAGCAAAAACCGGGCATAATCAAAATGGAGGGAGATTTGGTGGAGCCAGGCGGAATCGAACCGCCGACCTCTTGAATGCCATTCAAGCGCTCTCCCAACTGAGCTATGGCCCCACCGGGGGGTGCCGGGCTGCGCGCTGCCGGAGCAGGCGCTTGGGTGGTTCACCCGGCGATCGCTCCGGGAAGTGCCCGGAGCGGGATGGTCGTAAACCACAGGACGGATGAGACTGCAAGACCCTCGTGGGAGAGTTTTGCGCCATCCCCAGGGTTTCAGCTTTCCTCGTCGTCCTCGATGCCGTCGCCGATCAGATCGGTCACGTCATCGTCGCCGTCCTCGTCTTCTTCGAGGAAGGTGTCGTCGTCATCGCTCTCGACTTCGTCGTCAATGTCGATGTCGTCATCGGTCGCGACCACCTTGGCCGAGCCCGCGGCTTCCTCATCGGCATCTTCGAGCGAGACGAGTTCGACCTCGGCCGTATCTTCGACCTCGACTTCCTCGGTCGCGCGCGCCGGCTCGGCGCGGCCGCCGCGGGAGACGGGCGCGGTGATCGGAACGATCTGCCCGGTATAGGGCGAGATCACCGGATCCTTGTTCAGGTCGTAGAACTTCCGCCCGGTGACCGGGCAGATGCGCTTGGTGCCAAGTTCAGCTTTCACCACGGTTCGGAACCTCGGAAGGTGGTGATTGAAGGGGTGCTCCCATTGAACCGCGGATGTTGAGGTGTCAAGCACGCATTTGCCGGCCGTGACGCCGATGACGCCCTCGTGCTAGGAGGGGCGCGCAATCGACAGGGGGCGCGGCGCTGCCGCCCGCGTGCCCGCCGTGCCGTCAGAAAGGCCTTCCATGAGCAGCGCTTCCCTCAGCGGCCACGCCGCCGCGCCCGTGCCCGCCCTCGCCCGCCGTTCGCCCGCCCTCACCGGCCGCGTGCGTGTGCCGGGCGACAAGTCCGTGTCGCACCGGGCGCTGATCTTCGGCACGCTGGCGGTGGGCGAGACGCGCATTTCCGGTCTGCTGGAAGGCGAGGACGTGCTCAACACCGGTCGTGCCTGCGCGGCGCTGGGCGCGCGGGTGGAACGGCTTGGCGAGGGTGAGTGGCGCGTCAACGGCGTCGGCGTCGGCGGCCTCACGCCGCCCGCGGGGGTGCTCGATTTCGGCAATGCCGGCACCGGCTCGCGGCTGATGATGGGCGTGGTCGCCGGCAACCCGATCACCGCCACCTTCGACGGCGATGCCAGCCTGCGCCGCCGGCCCATGCGCCGCATCCTCGATCCCCTTGAAAAGATGGGCGTTCAGGTGATCGACGCGGCCGAAGGCGGGCGCCTGCCGCTGACGCTGAAGGGCCCGCGCGAGCTGGTGCCGATCACCTATGAGAGCCCGGTCGCCTCCGCCCAGATCAAATCCGCCGTGCTGCTGGCGGGGCTCGGCGCGCCGGGCGAGACGGTGCTGATCGAGGCCGAGGCGAGCCGCGACCATACCGAGCGCATGCTCTCCCATTTCGGCGCCGAGGTGACGGTGGAGCCGCATGGCGCGCATGGCCGCAAGGTGACGCTGAAGGGCCGCCCCGAACTGAAGCCGGCGCCGATCCATGTGCCGTCCGACCCCTCCTCCGCCGCCTTCCCCGTGGTCGCGGCGCTGCTCGTGCCGGGCTCGGACATCGTCGTGGAAGGTGTCATGACCAACCCGCTCCGCACCGGATTGTTCATTACGCTCAAGGAGATGGGCGCCGACATCGCGTATGAGAACGAGCGCGTCGAAGGCGGCGAGAGCGTTGCCGACATCCGCGTGAAGGCCTCCCGCCTCACCGGCGTCGATGTGCCGGCCGAGCGCGCGCCCTCCATGATCGACGAGTACCCGGTGCTCGCCGTCGCCGCCGCTTTTGCGCGGGGCGAGACGCGGATGAACGGGCTTTCGGAACTGCGGGTGAAGGAATCCGACCGGCTCGCCGCCGTCGCGGCGGGGCTGGAGCAGGCGGGCGCGCGCTGGCGGATCGAGGGCGACGACCTCATCGTCACCGGCCGCGACAGCGTTCCCGGCGGCGGGACGGTGGAAACCCACATGGATCACCGCATCGCCATGAGCTTCCTGGTGATGGGGCTCGCGACCGCTAACCCCATGAATGTGGACGATATTTCCTTCATCGCCACCTCCTTCCCGAGCTTCCTGCCGCTGATGCGCGGCATGGGGGCGGTGATCGAGGGGGCGTTGTGATTATCGCGATTGACGGGCCGGCGGCGTCCGGCAAGGGGACCATCGCCCGCCGGCTTGCGGCGCATTACCGGCTGCCGCATCTCGACACCGGGCTGCTCTACCGCGCGGTGGGCGCCGCGGCGCTGGAAAAAGCCGTTGATTTCGAAGATGTTGAGGCCCTTGCCGGGCTGGCGGGGGCGCTCGATCTCGCCGGGCTCGACCCCGAATCGCTGCGTGCCGGGCCCATCGGGGAGGCCGCCTCGCGCGTGGCCGCCGTCCCGCAGGTCCGCGCCAAGCTGTTGATGTTGCAGCAGGAATTCGCGCACCAGCCGGGCGGGGCGGTGCTCGACGGGCGCGATATCGGCACCGTCATCGCGCCGGACGCGCCGGTGAAGATTTTCGTCACCGCCACCCCCGAGGCCCGCGCCGCGCGCCGCTACAAGGAGCTCGTGGCGCGCGGGGAAGACGTCACGCCCGCCAGCGTGCTGGAGGATATTCGCAAGCGCGATCAACGCGATAGCTCCCGCTCCAGCGCCCCGCTCCTTGCCGCCGCGGATGCCGAGATCATCGACAACACCGCGCTGGACGTGGCCGGCAGCGTGGCGGCGGCGCTCGCCATCGCCGAGCGGCGCCGGCCGCGCTGAGAGGGATTCCGCGATGGCCGATGAGGGTAAAAATCGGTTCGATGAGGTGGACGATCAGGCCAGTGTGAGCAAATCGCCCCGCGCGGCCGGCCCGGCCCTTCCCGAGACGCTGCCGGCGGACCGGCGGGCGCGCGGCGAAATCCTGCTCGCCGCCATCACCGGGCGCTCGGGGGCGGAGGTCATGGCGAGCCTCGGGGAGATCGCCCCGGATTTCGCGCGTTACATTTTCGAGTTCGGCTATGGCGACATCTATGCCCGGCCGGGGCTCGACCTGCGCACGCGCCTCCTCGCCACCGTCGCCGGGCTCGTCTGCCTCGGCCATGCCGAGCGCGAGCTGGAGGTGCATATCGGTTCGGCGCTGAACTGCGGGGCGAGCCGGGAGGAGATCGTCGAGGCGATCATGCAGATGGCGCTCTATGCCGGCTTCCCGGCGGCGCTGAACGCGCTGATGGTGGCCAAGCGCGTCTTCGCCGCGCGGGGGGCGGACGCCGCCCCCGCTTCCGCCCCCCCCGCGCCTGCCCCGCCCTGAGCCATGCGCCGGCTGCTCATCATCGGCATCGGCATGGGGGAGGCCGGGCACCTCACCTTTCGCGCGGCCGAGGCGATCGCCCGCGCCGACCTGTTCCTGCTGCTCGACAAGGGCGAGGCGGCGCAGCCGCTGGTGGCGCGCCGGGCGGCGCTGATCGCCCGCTTCGGCAGACCCGGCCATCGCGTGGTGGAGGTGGCGAGCCCGCGCCGTGTGCGGCCCGCCCTGCCGGGGGATGGCGAGGGCGATAAGGCGGAGGGCCGCGCCGCCTATCGGGCGAGCGTCGCCGCCTGGCATGACGAGCGGGCCGCGCTCTTCGCGAGGCTGATCCGCGCCATGGGGCCGGACGAGACGGCGGCGCTGCTCGTCTGGGGCGACCCGATGCTCTACGATTCCACCCTGCGCGTCGCCGAGGGCGCCGCCGCCCGGCTCGCCGCCGAGGGGCATGAGGGTTTTGCGCTGGAAGTGGAGCCGGGGGTGACCGCCCTGCAGCTGCTCTGCGCCGCCCACCGCATCCCGCTCAACGGCGTCGGCGCGCCGGTGCTCGTCACCACCGGCCGGCGCGTGGCGGAGGCGACGCCCGACGCCGCCGATTTCGCCGTGCTGCTCGATGACGGCACGGGCCTTGCGGCGCTCGCCGCGCGCGGCTGGAAGGGCGCGGTGTTCTGGGCGGCCAATCTCGGCACGCAAGACGAGCGGTTGGTGGCCGGGCCGCTGACGGAAGTGGCCGGCGCCATCCGCGCCGCGCGGGCCGAGGTGAAGGCGCGGGCCGGCTGGGTGATGGATGTGTGGCGCGCCCGGGCGGGCTGACGGGGTGGGGGCGGCGTGCGTGCTTCGAGGCCGGCCTCCGGCCGGCACCTCAGCATGACGGGAGGTGGGACATAGGGAGGCCGAGGCCAAGGGTCGGCCCCCCCGCCGGCACCTCAGCAT
>JAEZMI010000310.1 GCA_023414975.1 Pseudomonadota bacterium
GTGCTGAGCCCGTTCGATCCCGCGCTGCGCGACCGCAACCGCGCCGAGCGGCTGTTCGGCTTTTCCTACCGCATCGAGGTCTTCGTGCCGGCGCCGAAACGCGTCTATGGCTATTACGTCTTCCCCCTTCTGGAGGGCGACCGGCTCATCGGCCGCATCGACATGAAGGCCGACCGCAAGGCCGGCACGCTCGACGTGCGCCGCCTCTGGCTGGAGCCGGGCGTGCGCGCCAGCAAGGGCCGGCTCGCCGCGCTCGATGCCGAACTCACCCGCCTCGGCACCTTCGCGGGCGTGGAGCGCACCATCTATGCCGAGGGCTGGACAGGCTGACCGGACCGGCATCCGTCGCTTCGCCTGACCTAGTAATATAGTTTATACGTAGATTATATTGACAAAAATCCTTCCCTTAGGTGAACTCCGCTCAGCCTTGTTCGCGGTCCGGAACGGTCCGGCCTTTTGACGGAGGATTCTCAAGATGTCTTTCATGCGCATCGGCGCCTTCGCTGCCGTCGTGCGGCTCGGCCTCGCGGCCACGGCGATGTCCGGCGCTCTCGCCTTATCCGCAGTGCCCGCCAGCGCCCAAAGCGGCCCGCTGGTCGACGCCGAATGGCTGTCGAAGAACCTCGACAATCCCAAGGTGCGGGTCTTCGAGGTGAGCGTCGATCCCGGTGTGTATGAGCGCGGGCACATTCCCGGCGCCGTCAACATCAACTGGCACAGCGACCTCGTTGATCCCGTGAAGCGCGATATCGTGTCGGCGGAAGCGTTCGAGGCCCTGCTGGAGAAAGCCGGCGTCGACAAGGACACCACCATCGTCCTCTATGGCGACAATAATAACTGGTTCGCCGCCTGGGGCGGCTGGGTGTTCAACCAGTACGGCCTCGGGGAGCGCGTGAAGTTGCTCGATGGCGGCCGCAAATATTGGGAGAAGCAGGCGCTTCCGCTCGATACCAAGGCGCCGAGCTACGCCAGGACCGACATCACCCTGCCGCCGGCCAAGCCTGAGCTGCGCGCCCGCCTCGTCAATGTTCTGGAGGTCGTTGACGGCAAGAAGGACGCGGTGATCGTCGACATCCGCTCGCCCGACGAATATTCCGGCAAGCTCTTCGCTCCCGAAGGCTCCAAGGAGCTCTCGATCCGCGCCGGTCATGTCCCCGGCGCCAAGAACGTGCCGTGGTCGAAGGCGGTCGATGCCGAGACCGGCAAGTTCAAGAGCAAGGAAGAGCTGAAGAAGCTCTACGCCGACGCCGGCATCGACGGCTCCAAGCCCGTCATCGTCTATTGCCGCATCGGCGAGCGCTCCAGCCATACCTGGTACGCCCTCTCCCGCATCCTCGGCTACGAGGTGAAGAACTATGACGGCTCGTGGACCGAGTACGGCAATTCGGTCGGCGTGCCCGTGATCAACCTCGCCGGCACGGTGTGGCAGGGCAAGTGACGCCCGCCCCACGGCCTTCCGAGGGCGCCAGCCGCCGCGAAAGGGCGTGGTCCGCCTGACCGCCGGGGCGGCCCCACCGGCTGCCTTATCTTCCTCCGGCGCGGGCCTGGCCCCGCGCCGTTTCCATGCGGGACCAGGCCCGCTCCGTGCAGGAAATCCGTCATGACCCTCTCCTCGCCTTTCCGCTCGGTGGCTTGGGCCAGCGCACTGCTGGTTGGCGCCGCCGTGGCAGCGGGGGTGATCACCCTTTCCGCCGGCGACACGACCGCACGCGGGCTTGGCCTCTCCCTGGCGTTGGGCGCGCTGTTCGGCGTGGTGCTGCAACGTGCGCGGTTCTGCTTCTTCTGCAACATCCGCGATCTGATCGAGCGGCGCGATGCCGGCGGCGTTTTCGCCATCCTGCTGGCGCTAGCGGTCGGCCTTGCCGGCTACACGCTGGTGATCGGCGCCTGGCAGCCGATGCCGCAGCCCGCGCGTCTGCCGCCCGACGCACATATCGGACCGGTCAGCTGGGTGCTGGCGGTCGCCGCCTTCGTGTTCGGTCTCGGGATGGCGATCTCCGGCTCCTGCATCTCGGCGCATCTTTACCGGCTCGGGGAAGGATCGCCGACCGCGCCCTTCGCCCTCCTTGGCACGGGGCTGGGCTTCGGCCTCGGCTTCCTCACTTGGAACGGGCTCTACCTCGCGGTGATCGCCGAGGCGCCGGTGGTCTGGCTGCCGCATCATCTGGGTTATGACGGCACGCTGGGCGCGAGCCTCGCCGCCCTCGCGCTGCTCGCCATCGGCGCCTGGCTCTGGGCCGGCCCCGGCGTGGCGGCGGCGGAACAGAGCCGGTCGCCGGCCCATCCGCTGCGGGCGATCTTCGTCGCGCGCTGGCCGGCGGCCGTGGCCGGCCTCGCCATCGGCGCCATCTCGGCGGCGAGCTATCTGCGCGTCGGCCCGCTCGGTGTCACCGCCGAGATCGGCAGCCTCGCCCGCAGCGCCGCCGATCGCTGGGACCTGCTGCCGGAAGCGCTGCATGGGCTGGATGGCTTTCGCGGCTGCGCCACGGCGGTCAAGGATACGGGGCTCTCCGAGAACGGACTGTTCGTGCTCGGCCTCGTCGCCGCGAGCTTCGCCAGCGCCCTCGCCGCCGGCCAGTTCGCGCCCCGCCGCCCGACGCTGCGCGACGCAGCGACCGGGCTGGCAGGCGGCACGCTCATGGGCTGGGGCGCGATGACCGCGCTGGGCTGCACCGTGGGCGTGCTGCTCTCCGGCATCCATGCCGGCGCGCTGTCCGGCTGGGTCTTTCTCGTCGCCGCCTTCATCGGCGTGGTGACCGGGCTTCCCCTGCGCCGGTGGCTCGTGCCGCGCTGAAGCGCCGGGCTCCACAGCACCCTGCGCCGGCCTCTTCCCCTGGCATGCCCGCTCTGCTAGCGTCGTCCGCGTCCGAGGGGTGTCCCGCGGCCCGAACGGGCCAAGGGGCTGAGATGGCAACCGCCAGACCCTTTGAACCTGATCCGGGTCATGCCGGCGAAGGGACGGAACGACGGCGGGGCCCGGTCTTTGCGGCTCACCCGCGCCGGTTTCCCCCGACAGCTCATGCGCCGGATCTCCAACACGGGAGGAGATCCATGTTCACCAAAATTGCCGCCGCCGCGCTCGCGCTGGCGCTCAGCGCCGCTCCCTTCAGCGCCCCCGCGCGCGCCGCGGAGAAACTCACCGTCCTGCTCGACTGGTATGTGAACCCCGACCACGCGCCCCTCATCATCGCGCAGGAGAAGGGCTACTTCACCGCGCACGATCTCGAAGTCGATCTGGTCCCGCCGTCCGATCCGTCCGCCCCGCCGCGCCTCGTCGCCGCCGGGCAGGCGGATGTGGCGGTGAGCTACCAGCCGAACATCTATCTCTCGGTGAAGGAGGGCCTGCCGCTCATCCGCTTCGGCACGCTCGTCTCCACTCCGCTCACCGCGCTGGTGGCGCTGAAGGACGGGCCGGTGAAATCCATTGCCGACCTGAAGGGCAAGACCGTCGGCTATTCCGTCGCCGGGCTTGAGGACGCGCTGCTCGGCACCATGCTGGCGAGCGCCGGGCTGAAGCCGGAGGACGTGACGATGATCAACGTCAACTTCGCCCTGTCCCCGGCATTGCTGGCCGGCAAGGTGGACGCGGTGATCGGCGCCTACCGCAATTTCGAGCTCACCCAGATCAAGCTGGAGGGCAAGGAGGGCACCGCCTTCTTCCCCGAGGAGCACGGCGTGCCGGTGTTCGACGAGCTGATCTATGTCGCGCACAAGGACGAGGTCGGCGACCCCCGCCTGAAGCGCTTCCTCGCCGCGGTCGAGGAGGCGACCATCTACATCCTCAACCACCCGCAGGACGCGTGGGAGGTCTTCGTCAAGGCCAACCCGAAGCTCGACGACGAGCTGAACCGCACCGCCTGGACCGATACGCTGCGCCGTTTCGCCCACGCCCCCGCCGCGCTCGACGAGGGCCGCTATGCCCGCTTCGCCGCGTTCATGAAAAGCCACAAGCTGATCGACACGGTGGAGCCGGTCTCCACCTACGCGACCGCGATCAAGTAGACCGCTCGACCGGCCTCAGGCAGCACCCCGGCCGCCGGCCGCGCCAGCGGAAGGCAAGCCGGGACCCGGCGGGAGGGTCTTTGGCGAAAGAGTCTCCCCTGGACCCCGGATCGTCGCCGCGCGGCGCGCTACGCGTCCGGGGAGCCTCCTTCGTCATCGATCCGGGATCGTCTCCCGGCACGGGGATGACGCTACCGGCCGGCAATGCTAACCCCAATGGGGCGGCGACCGGCGGGAGGCGAGATGGGCAACGGCTTCTATTACGGGGTGGCGGTTCTGGTCGGGTCCGTGGTCGGCGTCATCGGCGCCGCCTTCCATCTCGGCGTGGAATGGCTCAGCGCGGCCTGGCCCGCCTGGCTTTCGGGGAGCGTCGGACTCACCGGCCTGCCGCTCTATCTCGCGGGCGCGGCCATCGGCGCGGGCATGGCGGTCGCCGCGCTCTTTCTGGTGCGCCGCTTCGCCCCGGAAGCGGGCGGGTCCGGCGTGCCGGAGATCGAGGGCGCGATGGAGGGGCTCCGCGAGGTGCGCTGGCATCGCGTGCTGCCGGTCAAGTTCGTCGGCGGCCTGCTCGCCCTCTCCTCCGGCATGGTTCTCGGGCGCGAGGGGCCGACCATCCATATGGGCGCCGCCGTCGCCAAGGCCGCCGCCGACCTCAGCAAGATGGCGATGGAGGACATGCGCGGCCTGCTCGCGGCGGGCGGCGCGGCGGGCCTTGCGGCGGCCTTCAACGCCCCGCTCGCGGCCGTGCTGTTCGTCATCGAGGAGACCCGCCGGCAATTCCCCTACAGCGCCCGCACCTATATCGGCGTGGTGCTCGCCTCCTTCTGCGCCGCCGTGGTGACGCAGATGTTCACCGGCGACGTGCCCTATATGCGCCTCGCGGTGGACACGCTGCCGCTCGCCGCGCTGCCAGCCTTCGCGGGGCTGGGGCTGGTCCTCGGCGGCGTCGGCACCGTCTTCAACCGCACCCTCATCTGGTCGCTGAACCATGTGGGCGCTCTCGGCCGGCGCACCTCCTTCTACCTCTTCCCGCTCATCGTCGGCGCGGCGGTGGGTGTGCTGATGTTCGCCCTGCCGGAGGCGACGCAGGGCGGGGAAATGCTCGCCGTTCAGCTCGCGCAGGAGCACCGCACGGCGCTGGCGCTGGCGCTGATCGTCCTCTTGCGCTTCGTCATGACCATGGCGAGCTATTCCACCGGGGTCGCCGGCGGCATTTTCGCGCCCATTCTGGCGCTCGCCACCACCATCGGCCTGTGTTACGGCGCGGCGCTGGAAACCCTGCTGCCGCTGCCCGCCGGCACCGAGGTGGTACTGGCCATCGCCGCCATGGGTGGGCTGTTCGCCGCGACCATCGGCGCCCCCATGGTGGGCATGGTGCTGGTGATGGAGCTGACCGGCGCCTACACGGCGGTGATGCCGGTGATGCTCGCCACCATCACCGCCAACATGGTCGCGCTCGCGCTCGGCAACCGGCCGATCTACGAAATCCTGCTGGAGCGCACGCTGGCGCTGGAAGCCGAGGCCCGGCACGCCGCGCGCCCGGCCCCGCCGTCGGATCTCGACGACGGCGCCGCCGCGGGCGGGGGCGTCAGCAACACGCTGCGCGGCTGAAGCACCACGCGGCGCGGCAGAATCAACACGCGGCGCGGCTCGGCCCCACGG
>JAEZMI010000336.1 GCA_023414975.1 Pseudomonadota bacterium
GAACAGTCCCGTCCATTCGGGCGTGCCGAAACCGCCGCGGATCAGCGTGCCGTTGCGCCCGGATGCGCCGCCCTGCCAATAGCCGGCGTCCAGCACCACGACGCCGGAGACGCCGCGTTCGGCGAGATTGAAGGCGCAGGCGAGCCCCTGAATGCCGCCGCCGATGATGACCACGGAGGCGTGGGAGGGAAGGGAAGCCGGGCTCATCGGTCGGGCTCCACAAGGCCGTGCAGGCCGGCCGCCTGCGCCACGGTGAGCCCGCGACGAGGGGCGCGGTGGCTCGGCCGCGGCACCGCCTGCGGCGCGTCCGGCGCCGCTTTCGCCACCACGGCGGCGAGCATTTCCCAGCACGGGAAGCCCTGACAGGGACCCATGCCGCAGGAGGTGAGGCGCTTCAGCACCTCAAGGTCCGTTTCGCCCTCGCCGATGCGGTGGAGCACCTCGCCGACCGTGACATCCATGCACGGGCAGACATAGGCGGCGGGATCGAGCCGGTGGGGCAGTTGGATCGGGTCCGCGGGCTCGGCGGCGCTGCCGATCACGCTCACCGACGGCGCCGCGTCGAGGGCGGTGCCCAATTGGCCGAGCCCCGCCGCCATGGCCTGAAAGCCGAGGCCGGGATCGGCCCGCCAGGGGCCGGCGTGAACCACGCAGTCGCAGGCCACCCGCCGGTCCAGCGTGGCACCCGTCACCGCCCGGCGCCCGGCAATGGCAGCCAGTTTCGCGACGGGCGCCACCGCGACGACGTCGGCTCCCGCCTCCCGCAACGCGCCGGCGACGGCCGTCTCGGCGCCGTTGCCGACGACGACCACCCGCCGCCCGAGCGGCACTCCCTCATCCACCGCCAGCGACAGGGCAAAATGCGCGTCGACCACGCCGGGCAAATGATTGCCGCGGACGAGCGGCGGAAGGGAGCGGCGCCCCAGCGCCAGCAGCGTCTGGCTGGGGACGAAGACGATGGCCCCCTGAGACGGGTCGAACGGGGCGGCGGCGACCAGCTCGCCCTTGCGATAGACGCCGAAGACCTCGGTGCGGGTGAAAAGCCGGACTCTGCCGTCGAGCGGGGGCAGGGCCGTTCCCATTGCGCGGGCGAAACTGCCCGGCTCCTGCGCGCGCGAGACCAGCGCAACACTTTGCCCCCGCGCCGCCGCGGCATTGGCTGCGGCACGCCCGGCGGGGCCCCCGCCGACGACGAGCACGTCCACCGCGATGCGCTGGCCCTTGGGCAGGTCGTCCGCTTCCACATGCACGGCTTCGCCACCGCCCGCGAGGAAAGCCAGAAGCCGTTCCCAGAGGGAGAAAAGCGCCGGGTGCCGGGGCGCCAGCGCGCCGTGCTCGAAACCGCCATAGAGGAACCGCGCGGGCAGGATGGCGGCGGCGCGGAGAAGATCGAAGCGGGGGCCGGGCCAGGTGTTCTGCGCGCCGGCGACCATCATCCCGTCCAGAAAGACGCGGTCCAGGCGGGTGTTGGGGCGCCCGTCGACCCCGGCCAGCGCGCCGGCGATGAAGCTTCCCGAAGGACCCATCGGCCGGTGCCGCTTTCGGGTGCTCGCCGTGCTCCGCACTCCCGCCCGCCATAAGGCGGCCGCGAGGCTTTCACCCCGCCGTCCGGAGATGCGCCGTCCGTTCCAGATAAACCTCGCCCTCTCATCCACGGCGACACCCCCGTCGAATTCAAACCGCCGTCGATGCGGAAGAGGAAGCATGGGCAATAATGAAATCGATGTCTATAATTTCATTATTCCGAAATCGCAGTTGCGACCGGCGCGCCCGCCGTGGCAGGTTGCGGCCATGGCGAAGCGGTGGCGACGGCGGGCGAAGTGCCATGAAGGCTCGTGAGCGCCGCCCTCAAGCGCCACCTCAGCAGGGGAACCTCATGACGTCCAGCTATCTGAAGTTCTACATCAACGGCGCCTTCGTCGATCCGGTGGCGAGCCGGTCGCTCGACGTCATCGACCCCGCGACGGAGACCCCTTTCGCCACCATCTCGCTGGGCGGGCAGGAAGATGTGGATCGCGCGGTTGCCGCCGCCAAATCGGCCTTCTCGACCTTCCAATTCAGTTCCAAGGACGAACGCCTCGGCCTGCTGGAGAAGCTGCTCGCGGTGTATGAGCGCCGTTATGAGGATGTCGCACAGGCCATCAGCCGCGAGATGGGCTCGCCGATCGCCCGCGCGCGCGACTCGCAGGCCTATGCCGGCCTCGGTCACCTGAAGGCGACGATCGAGGCGTTCCGGCGGTTCGAGTTCGACGAGACCCGCGGCACCACGCGCGTCACCCATGAGCCGGTCGGCGTCGTCGGTCTGATCACGCCGTGGAACTGGCCGCTCAACCAGATCATGTGCAAGGTCGCCCCCGCGATCGCCGCCGGCTGCACCATGGTGCTGAAGCCTTCCGAAATTGCGCCGATCTCCGGCATGGTCTTCGCCGAGATCGTGGATGAAGCCGGCATCCCGCCAGGGGTTTTCAACCTCGTCAACGGCACGGGGCCGGAGGTCGGCGCCGCGCTGTCCTCCCACCCGGATATCGACATGGTGTCCTTCACCGGCTCGACCCGCGCGGGTATCGATGTCGCCCGCAACGCCGCCGCCACCGTGAAGCGCGTCGCGCAGGAGCTGGGCGGCAAGTCGGCGAACATCGTCCTGCCGGACGCCGATCTGGAATCGGCGGTGTCGCAGGGCGTGCGGGCCTGCTTCTCCAATACCGGTCAATCCTGCGACGCGCCGACCCGCATGCTCGTGCCGGCGGCACGCCAGGCGGAGGCTCTCGCCATCGCCCGGCAGACGGCGCTCGGCGTGCGGGTGGGCCTGCCGACCGATCCGGAGACGCAGATCGGCCCGCTGGTCAGCGACGTGCAGTTCGCCAAGGTGCAGGCGTTGATCCAGGCCGGCATCGACGAGGGGGCAACGCTCGTCACGGGCGGCACGGGCAAGCCGGAAGGGCTGGCGACCGGCTACTTCGTGAAGCCGACGGTGTTCGGCGACGTGAAGCCGGGCATGCGGATCGAGCGTGAGGAGATCTTCGGGCCGGTGCTGTCCATCATCCCCTATGAGACGGTGGAGGAGGCGGTTGCCATCGCCAACGACACGCTTTACGGCCTCGCCGCCTATGTGCAGGGCACGGACCTGGACGAAGCCCGCCGCGTCGCGCGGCAGCTGCGGGCGGGGTCGGTCTACATCAACTATCCGGATTGGGATCTCTTCGCGCCGTTCGGCGGCTACAAGCAGTCCGGCAACGGCCGCGAATATGCCGATTTCGGCCTGCGCGACTTCCTGGAGATCAAGGGCATCGTCGGCTACGGCTGACCGTCGGCCGGCGCGGCGGGTCCGGGCAGCCGCGCCGCGTCTCCGCCCAATGGGGCATCGTCGGCGGGGCGCTCGCGCGGTATCAAAAGCGACCGCCACCGCCGCCAGGATGTCCCATGACCGCCCCCGCCGTGCCGCCCACCCATTCGCCGGTCATCCGCACCATCGCGATGCCCGCCGATACCAACCCGGCCGGCGACATCTTCGGCGGCTGGCTGATGGCACATATGGACCTCGCGGCCGGCAATGTCGCGACGCGCCGGGCCAAGGGCCGCGTCGCCACCGTGGCGGTGGAGGCGATGAGCTTTCTGAGCCCGGTCCTCGTCGGCGACGAGGTGAGCTTCTATGGCGAGGTCCTGTCGGTCGGGCGCTCGTCGCTGCGCATCCGCATCGAGGCCTGGCGCCGCCCGCGCGAGGGCGAGACGCTGAACAAGGTGACGGAGGCCACCTTCACCTTCGTCGCCATCGGGGCCGACCGCCGTCCGCGCCCGGTCGACGGCGAGGGCTGAGCGCCCCGGCGGCCCACCCCGCCGCCTCAGGCCACGCGCCGCTCCAGCTCGTCGAACCACAGGTCGGTGGCGACGGCGAACAGGCCGACGAGGATAGCGCCCTGCACGACATAGGCCGGATTCGAGCCCGACAGTCCCTCGATGATGGGCGAGCCGAGGGTGAGGGCGCCGACCGTCGAGCCGATGGTTGCCGTGCCGATGTTCAGGATCACCGAGGTGCGCACCCCCGACAGGATGACCGGCGCGGCGAGGGGCAGCTCCACCTTGATCAGCCGCCCGGCCGGCGACAGGCCGAGGCCGTCGGCCGCCTGCAGCGTCGCGGGCGGCACGGCGCCGATCCCGGCGACCGTGGCGCTGACGACCGGCAGCAGACCGTAGGCGATGAGCGCGAGCACCGTCGGCGCCCCGCCATAGCCGATCATCGGCACGGCGAGGGCGAGCACGGCGGTGGGCGGAAATGTCTGGCCGACGGCGGTCAGCGTGTCCACCGGCCCGGCGAAATCGCGCCCCGCCGGGCGGGTGACGAACACGCCGATGCCCACGCCGGCGATCACCACGACGAGGCTGGCGGCGGCCACCAGGCCGGCATGGGAGAGCGCGAGATCGAGGAAGCTCGCGCGCGTGTAGAGCGGGCGGGCGAGATCGGGAAACAGCGCGTGGAACAGCGGCGTGCTGTAGGGCAGCAGCGTCAGCGCCGCGAGAAAGGCGAGGCTTGCCCACGCGGCCGGGCGACGCGCGAGACGGGCCAGCGCGCCGAGCGCCGGGGGAGGCGGCGTGCGGGTCGCCGCCGTCATGGCATCACCACATCGGCAAGGGCGAGCGTGCCCCGCCGGCCATTGGCGTCGATCACCGGCAGGCGGTCGGTGCCGCGCGCCACCATCAGCGCCAGTGCGGAATCGAGCGGCGCCTCGGCGCAGACCGGCTCCCCCTCGGCCATCGCGCCGTAATCCGTCCGTTCGCCGACGCGCGTGACCTGCAGCAGCCGCAACCCGCGCTTCGGGCCGCCGACGAAGCTCTCCACGAAAGCTGTGGCGGGTCGGGTGAGGATGTCGCGCGGGCTCCCCTGCTGCACCAGCCGGCCGCTATCGAGCACGGCGATGCGGGAGGCAAGGCGGATCGCCTCGTCGATATCGTGGGTGACGATGATGATGGTCTTGCCGGTGCGCGCCTGAATATCCAGCAGCGCCGCCTGCAGGCCGTCGCGCGTCACCGGGTCGAGCGCCCCGAAGGGCTCGTCCATCAGCAGGAGGTCGGGATCGGCCGCCAGCGCCCGCGCGACGCCGACGCGCTGCTGCTGGCCGCCGGAAAGCTCATGCGGGCGGCGGTGGCGAAACGTCTCCGGGTCGAGACCCACCAGCACCAGAAGCTCGTCCACGCGGGCGGCGATGCGCCCCGCCGGCCAGCCGAGCAGTTCCGGCACGGTGGCGATGTTGCGGGCGATGCTCCAATGCGGAAACAGCCCGATGGACTGGATGACATAGCCGATCCGGCGGCGCAGCTGCACCACGGGAAGGCTCGCCGCGTCGGTGCCGTCGATCAGCACGCGGCCGCCATCCGGTTCGATCAGGCGGTTGATCAGTCTCAGCGTCGTCGACTTGCCGCAGCCGGAGGGGCCGACCAGCGCGCAGATCGTCCCGGGCGGTACGCCGAGGCAGAGCTGGTCCACGGCCGTGGTGGTCCCGAAGCGCTTGGTGAGGCGGTCGAGCAGGATCATCCGCGCACCTTTCGTGTAACCAGCGCGCCGAGGCTGCGCAGGGCGACGTCGGCGATCAGCGCCAGAGCGATGGCGGACAGCGCGCCGAGCAGGATGAGGTCGGTCGCGGTCTGGCCGAGCCCCTGGAAGATGAAGGCGCCGAGCCCGCCCGCGCCGATCAGCGCCGCCACCACGGTGAGGCCGGTAAGCTGGACGACGACGACGCGCAGCGCCGCCAGCAGCACGGGGGCGGCCAGCGGCAGGCTGACGCGCCGGAAAATCTCGCCGTCGCTCATCCCCATGCCGCGCGCGGCGTCGATCACCGGCTCCGGCACGCCGGCGAGGCCGGTGAACGTTCCGCGCGCGACCGGCAGCAGGCCGTAGAAGATGAGCGCGATCACCGCCGGGGCCGCGCCGATGCCGCTGATGCCCATCTCCCGCAGCAGGGGAAACGCACCCGCGAGGGACGAGAGGGGGCCGATGAGCAGGCCGAAGAAGGCGATGGAGGGAATGGTCTGGACGAGATTGAGCGTCGCGAAGATCGGCTTGCGCCAGGCCGGGCGCCGCAGCGCCGCCACACCCAGCAGCGCGCCGAGCGGCAGGGCGCCGGCCAGCGCCGCGCCGACCAGCGCGATATGGCGGGCGAGTTCGCCCCAATAGGCCGCGCGGCGGTTGGCGAATTCGCGCGCGATGGACAGCTCCGCCAGCGCGCCGCTCAGCGCGAGGCCGATGAGGGCGCCCCCGAGCAGCAGCGCCAGCAGCGCCCTGGCGCGCGCCCCGAGCCGGCCGGCGGCATCGGCGAGCGCGAAGCCGGCGCCGGCGATGACGATCCAGAAAGCCGCGCCGAGCGAGGTTCGGGCCACCGGCCCGCTGGCGGCCGCCACGCCCTGCGCGGCCTCGGCGGCGGCGAGCAGGGTGGCCAACAGCAGCACCGCGGCCAGTGCGACGACGATCCGGTCGCGCCATGCGGCCTGGCGCAGCAGCGCCGCGCCGCCGAGCGCGAGCACCAGCAGGCCGATCAGCACGGCAGGGAGCGGGCCGACCGCGGCCCACAACGCCACGGCCTTGCCGCTGACGATGCGGTTGGGGGCGACGGACACGAAGCCGAGGCTGCCCAGCGCCACGGTCATGCCGGTGACGATGAGAACGAGGAGAGGATTGGCCCGCGCGGGAGCGTTCTTCCGGCCCGCCGGCGGCGCCGCCGTCACCGGAAGAACGGAACCCTCGCCGACGAGGCTCACTTCAGCAGGCCCTTTTCCTTCAGATAGGCGGTGGCGACGGCGCGGGCATCCTGCCCCTCGATCTGCACCTTGGCGTTCAGCGCCTGCAATGTTTCGAGGTTCAGGGTGGCGAAGGCCGGCTCAAGGATGGTGGCGATCTGCGGGTATTTGTCCAGCGTCGCGGCGCGCACCACCGGGGCCGGCTCATAGACGGCCTGCACGCCCTTGGTGTCGGTGAGGACCTTGAGCCCCAGGGCGGCGATGCCGCCATCCGTGCCGTAGACCATGGCGGCATTGACGCCCGAGGTGCCTTCCGCCGCCGCCTTGATGGTGGCCGCCGTGTCGCCGCCGGAGAGCACGAGAAGCTGCGCCGGCTGGAGAGTGAAGCCATAGGCGGTCTGGAAGGCGGGCAGGGCGGCCGCGCTTTCGACGAACTCCGCCGAGCCGGCGAGCTTCACCGTGCCGCCGCCGGCCACCCATTTGCCGAAGTCGTCCAGCGTGGCGAGATTGTTGGCCTGCGCCACGTCGCCCCGCACGGCGATGGCCCAGGTGTTGTTCGCTGGCGCCGGCTTCAGCCAGACCAGCTTGTTGGCGGCGTCCAGCTCCTTCGCCTTGGCATAGGCGGTGTCCGCCTTCTTCCAGGCCGGATCGGCGTCGATGTTGAAGAAGAAGCCGGCATTGCCGGTATATTCCGGGTAGATGTCGATCTCGCCCTCCATCAGCGCCGTGCGCACGATCTTGGTCGGGCCGAGCGACAGGCGCTCCGTCACCGGCAGGCTATTCTGCTCCAGCAGCAGGGCGATGATGTTGCCGAGCACGGCGCCTTCGGTATCGATCTTCGAGCCGACGGTTATCGTATCGGCGGCACGGCCCGGCGCGATGGGGCCAAAGCCAAGGCCGGTCGCCAGCGCGGCCACGGCGAGAACACGGATGAAGCTCATTCTGGACTCCCTCATTCGCGCCGTCACCCCGCGCGTCGGATGGCTGGACAAATAGCTATTAAATTGATAGACAATATAGCATGAAGCCGTTCCGGGCTTTCCTGTCAACCTTTCTCGCGTCCTGCCGTTCCAGATCCCGATTCCGTCCCATGCCGTCCCCCCGCCTCGAATGGCCGACCCTAGTTCTCGCCGTCATTATCTATGGCGGCTGGCTGCTTCTGACATGGGCATGGGCGCATGTGCCGCTGCTCGCGCTCTGCGCCCTTGGCGGCTGGCTGGTGGCTTGGCAGAGCTCGCTGCAGCACGAGGTGATGCACGGCCATCCGACGCGCTCGCGGCAGATCAACGACGCGGTCGGCTGGCCGCCGCTGTCGCTGTGGCTACCCTACACGATCTACAAGAGCGCGCATCTGCGCCACCACAAGGACGAGAACCTGACGGATCCGATCGAGGATCCCGAGTCGGTCTATCTGCGGCCGACCGATTGGGACCGGCTGCATCCGCTGATCCGCGCGGTGCTCACCTTCAACATGACGCTGATCGGCCGGCTCACCATCGGCCCTCTGATCATGATCGGTGGCTTCCTCTGGGCCGAACTCGGCGCGGTGTGGCGCGGCGAGGGGAGCGGGCGCCGCTCCGCCCGGCGCATCTGGGCCCGCCATGCCGTGGGCGTCGCCGCCGTGCTGATTTGGGTGGTCGGCGTGTGCGACATGCCGATGTGGCTATACCTGTTCGCTTTCGTCTATGTCGGCGCGGCGCTCACGCGGCTGCGCTCCTTCGCCGAGCATCGCTTCGCCGAGCGGCATGAGGAGCGCACGGCGATCGTCGAGAAGGGCGGGCTGCTCGGCCTGCTCTATCTCAACAACAACCTGCATGTGCTTCATCACCTGCGCCCCGCCGTGCCGTGGTATCGGTTGCCAGCGCAGTACCGTGCCGAGCGCGTCGCGCTCTTGGAGCGCAATGGCGGTCTGGTCTATGCGGGCTATCTTGATGTAGCCCGACGCTTCCTGGTCCGAGCGCACGACAACCCGCGCCATCCCCGCGCATCCTGACAGTGAGCGGCCGGCGGGCCGCGCTCAGGCGAGCGTGGGATAGCCCGCCGCCACCGCCGCGCGCTCCAGTTCCAGCACGCGGTCATAGTCCGCCTCGGCAATGCGGGCGAAGCCGGTGAGGCCGAAGGCGGCGCGGGCCGGCGCCGCGCTTTTATCGGCCAGCAGCGTGTCGAGCGCCCGCCGCACCGCCGCGACATAGGCCTCGGACCGGCCTATCGGCACGACCAGCGGCAAAGCGGGCGTCGCGGGCGTCTCGCCGATGACCTTCACGCCGGCGACCCGTTCCGGTGCGTGGCGGGCGGCGAGGGCGAAGGTAACGCCATCAATGGTCGCCACATCGGCGCGCCCCTCGGTCACGGCGGCGAGGCTGAGCAGGTGGCCGCCCGTCTCGATCACGCGCCCGAAGAAGGGACGCCCCGCCGCCATCGGCGCGACAGTGGCGCGGAACAGGTTCATGCCGGTGTTGCTGTCGCGGCCGTTGATCGCCGCCACCCGCCCGCGCAGCTCGGCGAGCGTGCGCGCCGGATCGTCCGCCCGCACGACGATGGCGCTGCGGTGCCACCCGTCCCGCGCGAAGGGCGAGGCATAGACCGGGGTCGCGACGGGCTTCAGCCGGCCGGCGTAAAGCGTACGCAGCGGATAGCCGCAGGTATGGCCGAGGGCGAGGCGTGGATCGGCCAGAGCGTCGCCGATGGTACGATCGCGGGCCAATTTGAGGGGCAGGTGCCCGACGCTGTCTTCCACTCCCTCCGCCACCAGCGCACGCCGCAGCGCCGCCCAGAGCTGGTCCTGCGCCGCGTGGAGATAGGGCGGATCATACATGCCCAGCGTCACCACGGCGTCGGCGGAGGCGGGCAGGGGCGACATGGCGGTCTCCTCGGGGCGTCGCGGGGGTGCGGGCGAAAGCATGCCCTTTCACTCCGGCAGGGCGAAGACGGTGAGCTGGCCGCCGAGGGCCGTGTAGCTGGAGAGCGCGGCATAGGCATCCTTGGCGCCGGAGCCGGCATTCGGGTCCGTCAGGCCCGCCGCGAGGCCGATGCCGGCCCAGCCCCCGACGCCGGAGAGCACGGCGACATATTGCCGGCCGCGATGCTGATAGGTCATGACATTGCCGACGATGCCCGATGGCGTCTTGAAGCGGTAGAGTTCACGCCCCGTGGCGGCATCCACCGCCTTCAGATAGCCTTCCAGCGTGCCGTAGAAGACGAGGCCGCCGGCGGTCGCCAGCGCCCCCGACCAGACCGAGAAGCGCTCCGGCACCTGCCAGACCAAGCGGCCCGTGAGATTGTCCCAGGCGATGAAGCGGCCGGTGCGCCCTTGCGCGTCCGGCGGCGGGTACATGGTCAGCGTCGCGCCGACATAGGGCTGCCCGGCGGCGTAATCGACGTGGAAGGGCTCGTAATCCATGCAGAGCTGGGTGCCCGGTACGTAGAACAGGCCGGTGACGGGCGAATAGGCCGCCGGCTGCTGGTTCTTGGCGCCAATGGCGGCGGGGCAGATGCCGGAATAGGTGACGTCCTCTCCCTCCGCCTGCGTGCCGTAGCGGGGATCGCGGATCGGCCGGCCGTAGGTCGGGCTCGCCTTGTCCATGTCGATGCCGCGCGCCCAGTTGACGCCTTCCGCGAAGGGCGCGGCGACCAGCAGCTCGCCGGCGGCGCGGTCGAGCGTGTAGGCGAAGCCGTTCCGGTCGAAATGGGTGAGCAGGGGCCGGGCGCGGCCGTCCACGGTCTGATCGGTGAGGATCATCTCGTTGACGCCGTCATAGTCCCACTCGTCATGCGGGGTCATCTGGTAGACCCAGCGGGCCATGCCGGTGTCCGCGTCGCGCGCGATGATGGCGGAGGCCCCGCGATTGTCGCCCGGCCGCTGGCTGGGGTTCCAGGTGCCGGGATTGGCGGTGCCGTAATAGATGAGGTTCAGCCGGGGATCATAGGAGAACCAGCCCCAGGGCGCGCCGCCGCCGAGCTTCCATTGCTCGCCCTCCCAGCTTTTCAGGGACGAGTCGGGCCCCACGGGCTTGCCGAGTTCGGTGGTCCTTTCCGGGTCCACCAGCATCTCCGCATCCGGCCCCGTGGAATAGGCCCGCCAGAGCCGCGCGCCATCCTTCAGCGCGTAGGCGGTGATGTGGCCGCGCGCGCCGAACTCCGCTCCGGCGATGCCGACGATCAGCTTGTCCTTCACCGGCATCACCGTCGCGGTGTTCGACTCCCCGCGCGCCGGATCGCCATTGGCCACCTTCCAGCGCACCGCCCCGGTCTTCGCGTCGAGCGCGACGACGGTGGTGTCGGCCTGCGCGAGGAAGACCAGGCCGTCCGCATAGGCGAGGCCGCGATTGACCAGATCGCAGCACATGATGCCGGCGACGTCGCGCGTCTGCTGCGGCTCGTAACGCCAGAGGATGCGGCCCTCGTGATCGAGATCGAGCGCGTAGACGATGTTGGGGAAGGGCGTGTGGACATACATCACCCCGTCCACCACCAGCGGGCTGCCCTCGTGCCCGCGCAGCACGCCGGTGGAGAAGGTCCAGGCGACGGCGAGCCGGCCGACATTGGCGGTGTCGATCTGTTTCAGCGGTGAATAGCGTGTGTTGGCGTAATCCACCGTCTGCAGCACCTGCCCGGACGGGTCGGCGCTGCGGGCGAGCACATCGTCATTGGCGCGCGCGGCGCCGGTCGCGCTGAGCGCCAGCAGTCCGGCTGTCACGGTGCGGATCAGGGCAGCCTGCATGCGCGTCTCCCGCTCGGCGATGCGGCACGGCCGCGCCATGTCGTCGATAGCATGGCGGGGTGGCCCGCCGGCAAGATTCTCCGGCAAGATCACCCAGCGTCAGCGCCGACGGTCCGCCAGCTCCATCTCTGTGAAAACCGTGTTCTAGATGGTCCCTTCCGCGCGCAGCCGCGCAATCTCCGGCGCGTCGAGGCCGAGGATGTCGGCCAGCACCTCGTCCGTGTGCTGTCCGAGCAGGGGCGGGGGCAGCGGCGCGTCCATCGGCGAATCGGCGAGTCTCAGCGGCGAGCGCACGCCGGGCGCGGTGCCGCCGAGCGCGTGGGGAAGCCCGAGGGCGAGCCCGCGCGCCACCGCCTGCGGCTCGGCAAACGCCTGGGCGACGGTGTTGATAGGGCCGGCGGGGATGCCGGCGGCATCGAGCATGGCGAGCCATTCGCCGGTGGTCTGGCGCTTCAGTGCCTGCGCGATCGGCGGCAGAAGGCTGTCGCGCTGCGCCACGCGCCCGGCATTGGTGGCGTAGCGCTCATCCGCCGCCAGTTCCGGCAGCCCCGCCAGCCGGCAGAACCGCGCGAACTGCGCGTCATTGCCCACGGCGAGGATGAGGTGGCCATCCGCCGTCTCGAACGCCTGATAGGGCACGATGTTCGGGTGGGCGTTGCCCAGCCGGCGCGGCGCGTTGCCGCCGACGAGGAAGTTCAGCGCCTGATTGGCGAGGCTCGCCATCGCGACATCGAACAGCGCCATGTCGATATGCTGCCCCCGCCCGGTGCGGGCGCGCTGCTGGAGCGCGGCGAGGATGGCGATGGTGGCGTTGAGGCCGGTGAGCACGTCGATGAGGGCGACACCAACCTTCTGCGGCTCGTCCTGCGGGCTGCCGGTCACCGACATGAGGCCGGACATGCCCTGGATCATGAAGTCGTAGCCGGCCCGTCCCGCCTCCGGCCCGTCCTGACCGAAGCCGGTGATGGAGCAATAGATGAGGCGCGGGTTCAGCGCGGCGAGGCTGTCATAGTCGAGCCCATAGCGCTTCAGGCCGCCGACCTTGAAATTCTCGACCACCACGTCGCTCTCGCGCGCCAGAGCGTGGATCAGCGCCTGACCCTCGGGT
>JAEZMI010000360.1 GCA_023414975.1 Pseudomonadota bacterium
TCTCGCCGTCAATTGCGGCCGATCCGCGCCCGCCGGCTGCTATCGTCCGCCATCCGCCGATTCGCCCGCGAGATCGCCCATGGTTGCCGTCGAACGCCCCGTCCTCGCCACCAGCGCCGCCGTGTTCCGCGACGGGCGCGTTCTGCTGGCCCGGCGCGGGCAGCGTCCCGCCCTCGGCGTGTGGACCCTGCCGGGCGGGCGGGTCGAGGCCGGGGAAAGGCTGGCCGAGGCGGCGGCGCGCGAGGTGATGGAAGAAGTGGGCGTGACCTGCGCGATTCTCGGCGTCGCCGGGGCGGTGGACGTCATTCTGCGCAGCGATGACGGGCGCCTGAAAGCGCATTTCGTCGTGGTCGGCCATGCCGCGCGCTGGGAGGCGGGCGAGCCCGCGACCGGCCCCGAGGCCGCCGAGGTCGGCTGGTTCGATCCCGACGCGCTCCCGGCCGATACCACGCCCGGCCTCGGCCCCATCGTCGCGGCGGCGGCGCGGCTCGTCGCCGGGGCGGACAGCGCGGCCCGCGGCGCGCAGCTCACGCCCTGAACGCCGTTCGGCGACAGCCGGCTTGACCTCTTTCGCGCGCGGGCTCACCACAGCGCCATGAAGCGCCTCAGCCAGCTCGCCATTCCGCTCGCCATCCCCCTCGCCCTCCTTCTCGCGGCGATGGCGGCCGCCCCCGCGCGCGCCCAGAACGAGGGCGGCGTGCCGCCCTATGAGGGCGACCTGATGCGGCTCGCGGAGATTCTCGGCGCGCTGCATTACATCCGCCCGCTCTGCGGCGCGGCGGAGGAGACGCGCTGGCGCGACGAGATGGCGGGCCTGCTGCAGGCGGAATCCCCTTCGGACGCCCGGCGCGGCCAGCTCATCGGCGCCTTCAATCTCGGCTATGAGAGCTACAAGCAGGTCTACCGCAGCTGCACCCCCTCGGCGGAACTCGCGAGTCAGCGGTATCTGGAGGCGGGGGCCAAGCTGTCGCGCGACATCGCCGCTCGCTATGGCAGCAACTGAATACCGCAAACGGCCGGTTCTGTGCGTTTTCGGCCGCACCTGTCACCTTTTTGCCGCGCCATATTAACCCTCCTTCAATTCTTGCGCGGAACGGCGCACACCGCGTGCTAAGGTCCGGCTCGAGCCCATGCTCACGCGGAGGAATAAGTTTGTCCGAGCTTCCGGAAACGCACGACATCGATGGCCCGGCCGACCAGGCGCAGGAGGACGAGCGTCACGCGGCGCTCGCCTATCTCGATGAGGCGTGGAACGAGGCGGTTTATGACGGCCTCGACGAGGACTGTCTGGCGCAGGCGGCGCTGTTCACCGCCATCCGCTCCATGGTCGCCACCTATGGCGAGGAAGCCGCCGCGGGCTTCGCCGAGCGTCTGGCCGAGCGCATCCGCGCCGGCGAGTACACGGTGCCGTTCAACCGGCAATAAGCCTCAGGCCTCGTCGCGTTCGCGCATGAAGATGGCGAGGCCGTCGACATCGGCCTCGATCAGCGTCCAGCCGCGCCGCGCGTAATAGGGGGCGTTGGCCGGGTTCGCGCACAGATGCAGGCGGGCATGGCCGGCCCCGAACGCGACCTTCGCGACGTGATCCTGCAGCGCCTGCGCGATGCCCTGCCGCCGCGCGGCCGCCTCGACCCACAGCGCCGCCAACCATGGGGTGAGAGCGGGCCGCGCGTCGAGATCGCGGGCGATCAGCCCGACATTACCGAGAAAATCCGGCCCGCGATGGGCGACGAACGTGCTGGGAACGGCGCGCAGGGGCGCCTGGAGGCTCTCGTTGAGCCGGGCCGTCAGCTCGGAAAGCGGCACGCCCTTGTCCCGCCACCAGGCGCGCCAGACGCGGTCGGCCACGATGTCGGTGAAGCACGGGGCGTCACGCAGATCGGTGATGGAGAAGGCGGAGGAGGGGCAAGCCGAAGCGGTTGGAGCCGAAGCGGTTGGAACCGAGGCGCTTGGGGCGGCCGGGCGGGCCGGGCTGTCGGGCATGGGTGCCTCTTCGCCACTTGAAACGACAAAAGCGCGGCGACAGGCGTCACCGCGCTCGATGTCTTCACCGTCACAGTCTTCACCGTCGGAGGGCCGGGAGGCCCCGCCGATCAGCGGCCGGGAACGGTCTTCGGCTTGGACGGCAGAAGGCCTTCGCGCTGGGCGCGCTTGCGGGCCAGCTTGCGGGCGCGACGGATGGCCTCGGCCTCCTCGCGGGCGCGCTTCTCGGACGGCTTCTCGTAATGGCCGCGCAGCTTCATCTCGCGGAAAATGCCCTCGCGCTGCATCTTCTTCTTGAGCGCCTTCAGGGCCTGATCGACGTTGTTATCCCGAACGAGAACCTGCACGTGTCTTCCTCTTCGTGCTTCGCGGTATCGCGCATGCGTTGAATCTGGGCGACCGGGGCGGGCGCCCTAGGACACGGGCCGCCGATCAAGGAGAGCGCACATAGCAGACCGCCGCCGGCTTGTCCACACGTCACGCCCGGCTGGGACGCGCCAAGCGATTCAACGCGCGGCGCAATTTCCCGTCGTCCCTTACGCGGGTGCCGCGCCGGACGCGGCGTCACACGCCCTGGATGACGATGACCTCCGCCTCCGCGGCCTTCTGCCGGAAAGCGAGGGCGTGCTGATACTCCGGCGAGCGGTAGCAGGCGAGCGCGGTGGCGTAGTCCTTGAAGGCGACGACCACGTTGCGGGCGCGCGCCGGGCCGTGCACCGCCGCGTGACGGCCCCCGCGCACCAGGAACCAGCCTTCATATTTGCGCACCGCCAGCGCATCCGCGGCGATGTAGGACGTGTAGGTTTCGGGATCGTGCACGTCGATGCGCATCACCCAATAGGCGGCGCCCGGACCCGCGGGCGGGCCGTCGATCACCCCGGCCGCCGGCTGCTCGCCCTCATAGCCCTCGATCACCAGATGGTCGCCCTGCGAATGGGCGAGGCGATGGGCGTAGGCGGCCTGATAGTCCGGCGAGTGGAAGCAGGCGAGGGCCGTCTCGTAATCCTTGAACTCGACCACGACGTTGCGCGCGCGCGAGGTGCCTTCCAGCGTCTCGAAGGCGTTGCCCTGCGCGAGAAAGCGCCCGCCAAAGGCGGCGATGGTGGGGATGGCGCCCTGCAGATAGGGCTTGTAACCCTCCATGTCGGTGACATCGAGGCGGCTGATCCAGTAGCCCTTCGGCATGGGTAAGCTCCGTAAGGTTCAGGCGCCGAGCGCCGCGGAAATCTCGGCCTGCACCGCGCGGGCGGCGGCGGCGGGCTCGGGCGAGGCGACGATGGGCCGGCCGACCACCAGATGGTCGGCGCCGGCGCGGATCGCCGCGAAGGGTGTGGCGATGCGCTTCTGGTCGCCGGTGGCGGCCCCGTCCGGGCGCACGCCGGGCGTCACGATCGCCCCGCCGGGCCCGAGAATGCCGCGTACCCGTGCGGCGTCGGTCGGGGAGCAGACGATGCCGTCCACGCCGATGTCGCGCGCCTGCGCCACGCGGCGGGCCACTGTCGCGTCGACCCCCGCGCCGTAGCCGGCCTCGGCGAGGTCCGCCTCGTCATAGGAGGTGAGGACGGTGACGGCGAGGATGCGCAGCGGGCTCGCGCCCTTGCCTTCCATCGCGGCGCGCATGGTCTGCGGGTAGGCGTGGACGGTCGCGAAGCTGGCGCCGAGCGCGGCGAGGCTGGCGACGCCCCGCGCCACCGTGTTGCCGATGTCGTGCAGCTTGAAGTCCACGAACACCTTCTTGCCGTCGGCGATCAGCTCGCGGGCGAAGCCGAGCCCGCCGGCAAAGCCGAGCTCATAGCCGATCTTGTAGAAGCTCACAGCGTCGCCGAGCCGCGCGACGAGGCTCTCGGCCGCCCCGACGGAGGGCAGGTCCAGCGCCACGATGAGCCGGTCCTTGGGGTCGGTGAGGGGGGCGCTGGTCACGTTCGTCTCCGCGGCTGGTCAGGCGCGCAGACCCGCCCTGAGCGCCGCCTGCTCGATAAGCGCAGACATCAGCGTGCGCAACCTCTGCCGCGCGCGCTCGTCCTTCAGATCGCCATTCTCCGCGAAGGCGCCGGCCGCCCCGGCGACCATGGCCTGCTCGGCGAGCACCAGGGCACCGAGGCCGAGGGCGAGCACCTGGCGCAGCATCATCGAGGCGCGGTAGCCGCCCAGCGCGCCCGGCGAGGTGCAGCCGATGGCGTAGACCGGCTTGCGGAAGGCGTCGCCCTCGCCCTTGGCGCGGCTTGCCCAGTCGATGGCGTTCTTCAGCAGCGGCGGCACGCCGGCATTGTATTCGGGCGTGACGATGAACACACCGTCCGCCGCCGCGAGCTGGTCGCGCAGCGCCCGCGCCGGGGCGGGCACGCCCTCCGCGGCTTCGAGGTCGGCGTCATAGATCGGCAGCGGGTAATCGGCGAGGGAGATCAGCACCGGCGCGCAGTCGAGGCCGGCGAGTTCCTTTGCCGCCAGCGCCGCCAATGCGTGTGAATACGCGCCGGTGCGGATGGAGCCGGCGAAGGCCAGGATGCGGGGCGGGCGCATGGCGTTTCTCCCGGTCGTCGCCCGCGGAAGGGCAGGGTCAGGAAGACGGCGCGGCCCGTCGGCAATCGGCCGGCGGGGGCAGCCGCCGGGGTTCAGCCGGCGGCGGCGAGCGGCAGGTCGTGGCCGAGGCGCACGCCCTCATGGCCGCGATAGACCCAGACGCGGGCCGGGGGCAGGTTCGCCCAGATGCGCGGGCTCACCTGCGCCTCGAAGCGCGAGGGCGTGAGCGGCATGGGCGACACCACGGCATAGGTGAACTGGATGAACGGCGCGCGGGCCTCGCACAGGCCGAAAGCCTGATCGAGCAGGCTGTAGCGCTCCTCGACCGGGCGCGTGAACAGCGGCAGGCTCGACACGACCGCCACCGCCTTGCCCGCGAGCCGGCCGTCCAGCGTCGCCTTCATGTTGTAGGCATCGCCCTGGATGACCGTCGCACGCGGGAAGCGGGCGTGCAGCAGGGCGCAGAATTCCGGATTGTACTCGATGAGGACGAGACGCTCCTCGGCGATGCCGCGGGCGACCAGCGCCGCCGTCACCGGCCCGGTGCCGGGCCCGAGCTCGATGACGGGACCTTCGCCCGCGGGATCCACATAGCCCGCCATGGTGCGCGCCAGCGCGCGGCCGGAAGGCGAGAGCGCGCCGGTGCGCAGCGGATTCTGCAGCCAGGACTGGAGGAAGCGCACCTCGTCCGGGCGGCTGTCGCCGCGCATCTTGCGCGTGGCGGCCGCGTGCTCGCCGAGGGTGCGCTCGCCGAGCTTGATGTCACGGAACTTGATGGAGCGGAGCTTGCGGGCCTTGGCCTTCAGGCGGCCGGACTTCGAGGCGTCGGTGGCGCAACGGTCGAGCATGCGACGGTATTCCATTGTGCCGCGAGAACGACGCGGGCGACGGGCGGAAGCGCTGCCAGACTAGAGCGCTTGTCGCGGGATGTTAAGTCCCCGTCATGACGGCGGCGTTACGCCGCCGCGATCAATCCGCGTCGCCGGCGAAGAAATCCTTCACTTTGGCAAAGAAGCCGCTCGATTCGGGGTGCGTCTCGCCCGAGCATTCGCGCTCGAACTCGGTGAGCAGTTCGCGCTGCCGGCGCGTGAGGTTCTGCGGGGTTTCCACCACGACCTGCACATACATGTCGCCGCGCGTGCGGCTGCGCAGCACCGGCATGCCGCGCCCGCCGAGGCGGAAGCGTTTGCCCGATTGCGTGCCCTCCGGCACCTTCACCTTGTGGGTGTCGCCCTCGATGGTCGGCACTTCGAACGAACCGCCCAGCGCCGCCGTGACCATGGAGATCGGCGCGCGGCAGAACAGGTCCGCGCCGTCGCGCTGGAAGAATTCGTGCGGGGCGATGGACAGGAAGATGTAGAGATCGCCCGGCGGCCCGCCCCTCAGGCCCGCCTCGCCCTCATTGGCCAAGCGGATGCGCGTGCCGTCCTCGACGCCGGCGGGGATGGCGACTTCGAGCGTGCGCTCCTTTGTGGTGCGCCCGGCGCCCGCCCAGGCGGGGCAGGGATCCTCGATCACCTGGCCACGGCCCTGGCAGCTCGGGCAGGTGCGCTCCAGGGTGAAGAAGCCCTGCGCCTGACGCACGCGCCCGGCGCCGCCGCAGGTGCGGCAGGTGGTGGGCTGCGTGCCGGGCTTGGCGCCCGAGCCGGAACAGGTCTCGCAGACGATGGAGGTCG
>JAEZMI010000399.1 GCA_023414975.1 Pseudomonadota bacterium
CAGCTACAGCGTGCCATTGGCGCCGCTCGGGCTCGGCCAGGAAAAGCTCGGCGCCTCCGTCGAGGTCAACAACAATCAGACGCTGACCACCGGCGTGGAACTGCGCGCGCCGCTCGGCACCTATGAGCGGTTCATTTCGGTCGAACGGACGGAGACGCCGGATTCGAGCGGCAGCGGCATCGTAAAGGCCGGCGTGCTCGGCAAGTTCTGAGCACGGCGCCCCGGCGGACAATACGCCGGCGCGCCATCCATACCCTCGGCAATCCGGCGCCACCAGGCGCCGCCGAGGCCCGGACATTGCCGCGCCTCGTTTTTGCTGCTATGAGCCCGCCCGGCCGTGGCCTTTCCGCACCCCTGGAGGCGCGCCACAGCCAGCAAGCGAACCAGTACCGAGGAACGGGCCGCGCGAGCGGCCTTCTCCTTTTGCAACCATGTAAGGACAAGCCATGACCGCTACCAAGCAGCTCAAGGCGCAGGCTCGCACGACCGTCGGCAAGGGGGCCGCTCGTGCCGTTCGCCGCGCCGGTCGCGTACCCGCCGTGATCTACGGCGACGGCAAGCCGCCCGTCGGCATCTCGCTGGATTTCATCGAGACCAACAAGCTCATCTATGCCGGGCACTTCCTCACCACGCTGTTCGACATCGACGTCGACGGCGAGAAGTACCACGTCATTCCGCGCGACTATCAGCTCGATCCGGTCAAGGACTTCCCGCTGCACGTCGACTTCCTGCGCGTCGCGGCCGGTGCGAACATCACCGTCGATGTGCCCGTTCATTTCCTGAACGCCGACACGGCCCCCGCCATCAAGCAGGGCGGCACGCTGAACATCGTCAGCCATACCGTCTCGCTGACCGTCCCGGCCGACGCGATTCCCGAGGCCATCGAGGTCGACGTGTCCGGCTATAATTTCGGCGACTCGATCCACCTGTCGGCGGTCAGCCTGCCGAAGGGCGTGACCTGGGCCGGCCATGGCGACGACACGCTGGCGACCATCACCACCCCGTCGGGTGCGAAGGAAGCCGACGAGGACGAGGCTGCGGCCGCCGCCGCCGAGGCCGCCAAGTCCTGATCGGGCCAAGTCCTGATCGGGCAAAGGTCCTGATCGGGCTGAGGCCTGGCCGGACCACGGCCCGGACGCCCCGCGTCCCGCAAGGTCAGAGCCGGAAGTCCGCTTCCGGCTCTTTTCATGTCCGCTCCCTGAGGAGGCTTTCCGGTGTTCCTCTTCACCGGGCTCGGCAATCCCGGGCCGAAATACGCCGGCAACCGGCACAATATCGGCTTCATGGCCGTCGATGCGATCGCCCGCCGCCATCGCTTCTCCCCCTGGCGGCGCCGCTTCCAGGGTGCGGCCTGCGAAGGCGAGATCGAGGGCGAGAAGGTGCTGGCGCTGCTGCCCGAAACCTTCATGAATGAGAGCGGCCGCGCGGTCGCCGAAGCCCAGCGCTTCTACAAGATCGCCCTCGCCGACATCTACGCCTTCCATGACGAGCTGGACCTACCGGCGGCCAAGGTCCGCGCCAAGATCGGCGGCGGCAATGCCGGCCATAACGGCCTGCGCTCCATCACCGCCCAGTGCGGCAATGATTATGGCCGCGTGCGCCTCGGCATCGGCCATCCCGGCGACAAGGCGCTGGTGCACAATTATGTCCTCAGCGACTTCGCCAAGGCCGAGCGGGCCTGGGTGGAGGCGGTGTGCGACGGCTGCGCGGAGCTTGCCGGCCTGCTCGTCACCCGCCGCATCGACGAGTTCCAGAGCCGCTTCCACCTGCTGCTGGAATCGCGCGGCTTCGGCGCGGTGAAAGCTCCCGGCGGCTGAACCGCATTCCCACATGCGCGGCGCATACACTCCTGCTTGCCTTAGCGCCGCGTCTTGCCTAACCACGGCGCCAACACTGACAGAACGAGCATCGCACCATGGGCTTCAAATGCGGCATTGTCGGCCTGCCCAATGTCGGCAAGTCGACCCTCTTCAACGCGCTGACGCAGACGGCGGCGGCGCAGGCGGCTAACTACCCGTTCTGCACCATCGAGCCCAATGTGGGTGACGTCGCCGTGCCGGACGCGCGGCTGGAGACGCTGGCGCAGATCGCCGGCTCGCAGCAGATCATCCCGACGCGCCTCACCTTCGTGGACATCGCCGGCCTCGTGCGCGGCGCCTCCAAGGGCGAGGGCCTCGGCAACCAGTTCCTTGCCAATATCCGCGAATGCGACGCCATCGCCCATGTGGTGCGCTGCTTCGAGGATTCGGACGTCACCCATGTCGAGGGCAAGCTCGCGCCGATCTCCGACATCGAGACCATCGAGACCGAGCTGATGCTGGCCGATCTCGAAAGCCTCGAAAAGCGTTCCGCGGCGCTGGAGAAGAAGGCTAAGGGCGGCGACAAGGACGCCAAAGAATCGCTCGAGCTGATGGGCCGGGCCCTGACCCTGCTGCGCGACGGCAAGCCGGCCCGGCTCGTCGACGTGAAGCCGGAGGAGGAAAAGGCCTTCCGCATGCTGGGCCTGCTTTCCTCCAAGCCGGTCCTCTATGTCTGCAATGTCGAGGAAGCCTCGGCCAAGGACGGCAACGCCCTCTCGGCGCAGGTCTTCGCCCGCGCGGCAGAGGAAGGCGCGAAGGCGGTCGTCGTCTCCGCCAAGATCGAGAGCGAGATCGCCGTGCTGCCGGCGGACGAGCAGAAGGACTATCTCGAAGCCATCGACCTTGAGGAGCCCGGCCTCAACCGCATCATCCGCACCGGCTACGAGCTGCTCAAACTGGTCACCTATTTCACCGTCGGTCCGAAGGAAGCCCGCGCCTGGACCATCACCGCCGGCACCAAGGCGCCGGGCGCGGCGGGCGTCATCCATTCGGATTTCGAAAAGGGCTTCATCCGCGCCGAGACCATCGCCTATGACGACTACGTCAAGGGCAAGGGCGAAGCCGGCGCGCGCGACGCCGGACGGCTGCGGCTGGAAGGCAAGGAATATGTCGTCGCCGATGGCGACGTCCTGCATTTCCGTTTCGCCAACTGACATCAGGCCGCTCCCGCGCCAACGTTACCCCGCGCGGGCTTGACCTGCGCGCCATCCTCCCCTGTGATCGCCGCCAACGGGCCGCTCCCTCAGGCGGCCGGCCTTGGCAAGGGGTAGGCCCGCCGATGCTGTTCTGGGAAGACTTCCACGAGGGCCACAGCGCCGCCTGCGGGCGCTATGTGGTCGGCCGCGAGGAAATCATCGCCTTCGCGCGGGAGTTCGACCCGGCGCCGATCCATCTCGACGATGCCGCCGCCGAGGCGACACGGCTCGGCGGGCTGTCGGCCTCCGGCTGGCATTTGTGCTGCATCTTCATGCGCATGGCGGCGGACGGCTTCCTCACCGGTTCCTCCTGCATGGGGGCCCCCGGCATCGACGAGGTGCGGTTCCTCAAGCCCGTTCATCCCGGCACCGTGCTGAGCCTCCGGCGCGAGGTGTTGGAGACGCGCTCATCGAAGAGCCGGCCGGAGATGGGGCTGGTGAAGTTCCGCTTCGATCTTCTGGATGCCGGCGGCGGCGTGGTGATGGACCTGGTCGCCAGCGTCATGTTCGGCCGGCGCAATCCCGGCTTCCGTCCGGCCTGAGGAGGCGATGATGCTCTTCTTCGAGGACATCGACATCGGTCACCGTGTAAGGCTCGGGACTCACAGCTTCCGTGCCGAGGATATGGTCGCCTTTGCCCGCATGTGGGACCCGCAGGCGTTCCATCTCGACGAGGCCGCGGGCGCCCGCACCCATTTCGGCGGGCTGGTGGCGTCGGGCTGGTACACCGCCGCCATCGCCGCCCGGCTGCGCGCCGAGGCGATGGAGCGCGCGCACAAGGCCCTGCGCCGCGCCGGCAAGCCCGTGCCGCGGGTCGGCCCCTCGCCCGGCTTCAAGGATCTGAAATGGCTACGCCCGGTCCGCGCCGGCGACACGCTCACTTTCGAGAGCGAAGTCGTCGCCAAGAAGCCGAGCGCCTCCCGTCCCGAATGGGGCCTCGTCTTCACCCACGAAACCGCCACGGACCAGCACGGCCGCCTCGCCTTCGAGGTCACGAACTGCGTGTTCGTGGAGCGGGCGGAGGGCTAAGGCGCAGCGCAGCGCAACGCAACGCAGTGCAACGCCCTGCCCCGGCGCCGCCGTCAGGTGTCGCGCGACCAGCCGATGCGGTAGACGCGGCCCGTCTGCGCGCCTTCGACACTCTTCGCGTAGCCAAGGGCCGCCTCGCTCGCCGGCACGGCCTTGGTGCCGCGGAAGAACGGCCCGTAGGATGGAAGGGATTCCTCGACCACCGTCGGACTCACGACATTGAGGCGCAGGCCGCGCGGCAGAACGATGGCAGCGCCGCGCACGAAGCCTTCGAGGCCGCCATTCACCATTGCCGCCGACACGCCCTCGCGGATCGGGTCCTCGTTGAGCAGGCCGCTGGTGAGGGTGAAGGAGCCGCCATCGGCGATGTGGGCGAGGCCGAGCATCACGAGGTTGACCTGGCCCATCAGCTTGTTGCGCAGGCCGAGGTCGAACTGCTCGGGCGTGAAGGTTTCGAGCGGGCCGAAATGCACCTTGCCGGTCGCGCAGACCAGCGCGTCGAAAGCGCCCACCTGCGCGTACATCGCCGCGATGGACGCGGGATCGGCGATATCGACCCGCACGTCGCCGCTGCTGCGGTTGGCGTGGACGATGTCATGGCGCGCGCCGAGCTCCGCGGCCACCGCGCGGCCGATCGTGCCGCTTGATCCGACCAGAATGATCTTCATGTCCCACTCCAGATGTTAAAGCCGGGCGCCCCCGCTCCGGCAGAGCAAGCGACGTGGCGGCGAGGTCGGCCTCTCTCGCAAGGGCCAAAACGCAAAAAAGAGCCCCTGGGGGCTCTTTCTGCCGTGGTCCTGTCCTCTAGAGGGCGTTTCACCGGACACATTGTCAAGCTGATCGGCGAACGCCCTCTAACTCCATGCGAGAATGCGTGAGCCGGTCGGCCTGCGGGGCAGGCAGCGGCGCATGCTCCAGGCTCAGTGCTCGTGCACGGCCTTCCAGACCTTCTTCTTGGTGAAGTAGAGCAGGCCGGCGAAGATGATCAGGAAGATCATCACCTGGAAGCCGAGGCGCTTGCGCTCCTCCAGCTTCGGTTCGGCCATCCACATCATGAAGGCGGTCACGTCGCGCGAGTACTGGTCCACGGTCTCGGGCGAGCCGTCCGAATAGGTCACCTGACCGTCGGAGAGCGGCTGCGGCATCTTGATCGCGTGCCCGGGGAAGTACTCGTTGTAATGCGCGCCTTCCGGAACGGTGAAACCCTCCGGCGGCTCCTTGTAGCCGACGAGGAGCGCGTGGATGTAGTCGACGCCGTTCTCCTGATACTGGCGCAGGATGTCGATCAGGAAGCCGGGGAAACCCACCTCATAGGTGCGCGCCTTGGCCAGCGTCGAGAAATCCGGCGGGTAGGCACCGCCGTTGGAGGCGCGGGCCGCCTGCTCGTTCGGGAATGGCGAGGGCCAGTGGTCCGAAAGACGGCCGGGACGCTCGAACATGTCGCCGGCATCGTTCGGCCCATCCTGGATCTGGTAGGATTCAGCCACCGCCTTGGCCTGCGCCTCGCTGAATTCCGGCCCGCCCGGCTGGGCAAGGTTGCGGAACGCGAAGAGATGCGCGGAGTGGCAGGAGGAACAGACCTCACGGAACACCTGGAAGCCGCGCTGCAGCTGCGCCCGATCGAAATGACCGAACGGACCGGCGAAGCTCCAGTCCTCGCGCGGGGGCTTGGGCGCCCCCTCGGCGGCGAGCGCCGGGGCGAGACCGATGCCGAGCAGCAGGGCGCCGGCGGCGAGCGAACGGAGAAGAGCGGAACGGAAGGACATGGTGGTGCTCATGATGTTCCGATCAACCCTTGGTCTGTGGCGCTGCCGCGCCCGCCGCGACGGGCGCGCCGCCCTTGGACTTGCCGAGCACCGCCTCGGTGATCGAGGCCGGGACCGCCTTCGGCTTCTCGAACAGGCCGAGCAGCGGAAGGATGATCAGGAAGTGCGCGAAGTACCAGATGGTCAGGATGCGGCCGGCGATGACATAGCCGCCCTCGGCCGGCTTGGAGCCCAGCCAGCCGAGGCCGATGCACACCGCCACCCAGATCCAGAAGAACTGCTTGAACAGCGGGCGGTAGGTGCCCGAGCGCACCTTGGACGTATCCAACCACGGCACGAAGAACAGCACCGCGATCGCGCCGAACATGGTGAGCACGCCGCCGAGCTTGTCCGGCACCGCGCGCAGCATGGCGTAGAACGGCAGGTAGTACCATTCGGGCACGATGTGCGCCGGCGTCACCAGCGGGTTGGCCGGGATGTAGTTGTCCGCGTGGCCCAGATAGTTCGGGATGTAGAACAGGAACCACGAGAAGAAGATGAGGAACACCACCATGCCGAGCGCGTCCTTCACGGTCGCGTAGGGCGTGAACGGGACGGTGTCCTTGGGGCTCTTGGGCTCGACGCCCGCCGGGTTGTTCTGGCCGGTCACATGCAGCGCCCACACATGCAGGACGACGACGCCCGCGATCATGAAGGGCAGCAGGTAGTGCAGCGAGAAGAAGCGGTTCAGCGTCGGGTTGTCGACCGCGAAGCCGCCCCACAGCCATTCGACGATGGTGGGACCGACCACGGGGAAGGCCGAGAACAGGTTGGTGATGACGGTGGCGCCCCAGAAGCTCATCTGGCCCCACGGCAGCACGTAGCCCATGAAGGCGGTGGCCATCATCAGCAGGTAGATGATGCAGCCGAGGATCCACAGCACCTCGCGCGGGGACTTGTAGGACCCGTAATACAGGCCGCGGAAAATGTGGATGTAGACCGCGATGAAGAACATCGACGCGCCATTGGCGTGGATGTAGCGGATCAGCCAGCCATAGCTGACGTCACGCATGATGTGCTCGACCGAGTCGAAGGCAAACAGCACATGCGGGGTGTAATGCATCACCAGCACGACGCCGGAGACGATCTGGCAGACCAGCATCAGCGACAGGATGCCGCCGAAGGTCCACCAGTAATTGAGGTTGCGCGGCGTGGGATAGGCCACGAAGGAGGAGTGCATCAGGCCGACCAGGGGCAGCCGGGCCTCGAACCACTTGAGCGCCGGATTCTTCGGCTCGAAGGTGGAGTGTCCGCTCATTGTGTGTGTTCCTGAACGCCGGATCAGCCGATGGAGATCTTCGTGTCGGACACGAAGTTGTAGGGCGGAACCGCCAGGTTCTCCGGCGCCGGCCCGCGACGCACGCGGCCCGCGCTGTCATATTCCGAGCCGTGGCACGGGCAGAAGAAGCCGTCATACTCGCCCATATGGCCGATCGGCACGCAGCCCAGATGCGTGCAGATGCCGATGACCACGAGCCACTTCTCCTGGCCCTTGGCCGCGCGGTTTTCGTCGGTCGCGGGGGCGTCGAGCGGCAGGTTGGCGTTACGCGCCACCGGATCGAGCAGGGCCGACAGCGGGGTCGCCTTGCCTTCCTCGATGTCCTTGGCGGTGCGGTTCCACACGAAGACCGGCTTGCCGCGCCACTTCACCGTGACGATCTGGCCTTCCTGAATCTGCGTCAGGTCCACTTCGGTGGAGGAGAGCGCCAGCACCGAGGCGTCGGGCTGGAGCTGGGAGACGAACGGCCACACGAGGGCGGCGGCACCGACCGCGCCCATGGCGCCGGTCGCTAAGTAGAGGAAGTCGCGGCGCGTGGTTTCCGCCGTCCCGGTTGTTGCCACGATGGTTTCCTTTCCCCGTATGCCTGCGACCGCAGCGCGATCCCGCACATAACCCGTCCCAACCTTGTGTTCTGCCGCTCGCGCCTGGGACGGGCGCGCGAAAGCATGGCCTGTGGTCGACCTTACCTTCGAGTGCCTCTAATTGCATCCGGGCAAGTCCTTGTCCAGATGATGGCAGTGCGTCAGTCCGTCCTGCCCCCCACCTTCCCACCCCTGCGTCACCCCCTGGCACCGCCGCCCCCCGGTAAGGCCATAATGGGCGCAGATGGCGGCGCCTGCCCGCCTCCGCGAAAGAGCCGACATGCCCCTCGCCCTCGCGCTTTACGAACCCGATATCGCCCAGAACGCGGGAACCCTCGCCCGGCTCTGCGCCTGCCTCGGCCTGCCCCTCCACATCATCGAGCCGGCGGGTTTTCCGGTGGGAGATGCCGGCTTCCGCCGCGCGGGAATGGACTATCTCGACCGGGCCGCGATCACGCGCCATGCAAGCTTCGCGGCCTTCGAGGCGTGGCGGAAGGGCGGCGGGCGGCGCCTCGTTCTGGCGACGACCCGCGGCGCCATCCCTTACACGGCCTTCCCCTTCGCAAGCGACGACGTGCTGCTGCTCGGCCGCGAGAGCGCGGGCGTGCCGGAGGCGGTGCATGAGGAGGCGGATGCGCGAATCGTCATACCCCTCGTCGCCGGCGCGCGCTCCATCAACGTCGCCCTCGCCGGCGCGATGATTCTCGGCGAGGCACTGCGGCAGGTCGGTGGCGTGGGCGCGTGAGCGCGCCGAGTGAGCGTACCGCTTGAGCGCGCCGCCTGAGGCGCCCTATTCGGCCGCCGCTTCCATCTCGTCGGCCTCGAGGAAGCCGCCGGACTGGCGCTGCCAGAGCCGGGCGTAGAGGCCGCCGCGGGCGACCAGCTCGGCATGGGTGCCGGTCTCGACGATGCGGCCATGTTCCATCACCACCAGCCGGTCCATGCGGGCGATGGTGGAGAGGCGGTGCGCGATGGCGATCACCGTCTTGCCCGCCATCAGCTCGTCGAGGTTGGACTGGATCGCCGCCTCCACTTCCGAATCGAGCGCCGAGGTGGCCTCGTCCAGAATGAGGATCGGCGCGTCCTTCAGCAGCACGCGGGCGATGGCGATACGCTGGCGCTGCCCGCCGGAGAGCTTCACGCCGCGTTCGCCCACATGGGCGTCGAGCCCGACGCGGCCCTGCGGGTCCGTCAGCGTCACGATGAAGGCATCGGCATGGGCGCGGCGCGCCGCCTCCCAGATCGACGCCTCGTCGGCATCGGGCCGGCCGTAGCGGATGTTGTCGCGCACCGAGCGGTGCATCAGCGAGGTGTCCTGCGTAACCACGCCGATCTGCGCGCGCAAACTCTCCTGCGAGACGGCGGCCACATCCTGACCGTCGATCAGCACCCGGCCAGCTTCGGCATCGTAGAAGCGCAGCAGAAGGCTCATCAGCGTCGACTTGCCGGCGCCCGAGGGGCCGACGAGCCCCACCCGCTCGCCCGGCCGGATGGTCAGGCTGAGATGGTCGATGACGCCGGCACCCTTGCCATAGTGAAAGCTCACATCCTCGAAGCGGATTTCGCCGGCGCTCACCGTCAGCGCGGGCGCCTGGGCGCGGTCCACCACCGTATGCGGGCGGGCGATGGTGAGGATCGCCTCCTGCACCGTGCCGACATTCTCGAACACGCCGGTGACGACCCACATGATCCAGCCGGACATGTTGGTGATGCGGATGGCGAGGCCCGTCGACAGGGCGATGGCGCCGAGATTGATCGCCTCGATCGACCATAGCCAGATGCCGAGCGCGCCGATCGAGCCGAGCATGCAGCTGTTCAGCACGCTGATGGTCAGCGCCATGCGGGTAATCTGCCGCTGCTGCGCTTTGAACGCCCCATTATGGCGGTCGAGCGCATCGCGCACATAGCCGTCCTCGCGGTCGCCATGGGCGAACAGCTTCACCGTCATCATGTTGGTGTAGCTGTCGACGATCCGGCCCGAGAGCAGCGAGTTCGCCTCCGATGTCGACTTGGAGAGGTGGCGCACCTTCGGCACGAAGCGCGACAGGGCGAGCACGTAGAGCCCGATCCACGCCACCATCGGCAAAGCGAGCCGCCAGTCCGCCTCGGCGAACAGGACGACCGCGCTGACCGCATAGACGCTCACATACCAGAGGGCGTCGATCACCTCGACGACGGAGCCGCGCAGCGCCGGGCCCGCCTGCAGCACGCGCTGGGCGATGCGGCCGGCGAAATCGCTCTGGAAATAGCCGAGCGACTGGCGCACCACCCAGCGATAGGACTGCCAGCGGATCAGGCTGCCGACATTGGCGGTGATGGTCTGGCGCACCAGAAGATCGTGCAGCGCGTTGCAGAAGGGCCGCGCGATCACGACGACGAACGCCATCCACAGCAGCAGCCCGCCGTGATCGGCGAACAGCGTGGCGGGACTGGAGCCCTGCAGCAGGTCGACGATCTGGCCGATATAGCGGAACAGCGACACCTCGACGATGGCCACGAGGAAGGCCGCGCCCAGCGCCGCGACGAACACCCAGCCGGTCTGCCGGACGAAATGCCAGTAGAACGCCAGAAGGTGTTCCGGCGGCCGTGTGATGGCCGCCGGGCGGAACGGGTCGATGATCGATTCGAACCAGGCGAAGATGCGCGCGAACATGGGCGGCCTTCTGCGCCCCGCATGCGGCGCCAGTGTGTCCGCCACGCTATAGTGGCGCGACGCCTAATCGCGCGCCGCCCGCCGGGGAGAAACGCCCATGCTGCCACGCCATCCCGAACATCATCTGCTCAGCCGCGCCGGCTGGCTGCGCGCCGCGGTGCTCGGCGCCAATGACGGCATTCTTTCCACCGCCAGCCTGATCGTCGGCGTCGCCGCGGCGGACGCGGACCGCAGCGCAGTGCTGATCGCCGGCATCGCCGGCATGGTCGCGGGCGCGATGTCGATGGCGGCGGGCGAATATGTCTCCGTCTCCTCCCAGTCGGACACCGAAGAAGCCGAACTCGCCCGCGAACGCGCCGAACTCGCCGCCGACCCGGTGGGCGAGCGGGAGGAACTGGCGGAAATTTATGTGAAGCGCGGTCTCGATCCGGCCCTCGCGGCGGAGGCCGCACGCCAGCTCATGGCCGCCGACGCGCTGGAAGCCCATGCGCGCGACGAGCTGGGAATGAACGAGATCACCGCCGCGCGGCCGGTTCAGGCGGCGCTTTCCTCGGCGGCGAGCTTTGCCGTCGGCGCCGCCCTGCCGCTCGCCACCGTGCTCGTCGCGCCGCCCGCGGCGCTGCCGGTCACGGTGTCGGTGGCGGCGCTGATCTTCCTCGCCCTGCTGGGCGTCGCCGGCGCCAGGGCCGGCGGCTCGGATCCGGCGAAGGGCGCCATCCGCGTCGCCTTCTGGGGCGCGCTCGCCATGGGGCTCACCTATGCCATCGGCACGCTGTCGGGGCAGGTTCTGTAGGCCTGCCCTTCCGGGCGGCGGCGCGGGGCGCTAGAAGCGGGGGCGCCGAAAGGGAGCCTGCCCATGTCCGCCCCGAATTCCCGAGATGCCGCCCGCAACGCACCGGGCACGCCGATCGACCCGGCGCGGATCGACGCCCGCAAGGCGACCGCGCGGGCGTGGTTCGAGGAGCTGCGCGACCGCATCTGCGCCGCCTTCGAAAAGCTGGAAGACGACGCGCCGCCCGATCTTTATCCCGGCGAGGCCGGCCGCTTCGCGCGCACGCCGTGGAACCGCACGGACCACAACGGCGCGCCGGGCGGCGGCGGGGGCATGTCGATGATGCATGGCCGGCTGTTCGAGAAGGTGGGGGTGCACTGCTCCACCGTGTTCGGCGAGTTCGCCCCGGAATTCCGCAAGCAGATCCCCGGCGCGGAAGAGAACCCGGCCTTCCACGCCACCGGCATCTCGCTCATCGCCCACATGCACAACCCGCATGTCCCGGCGGTGCATATGAACACGCGCTTCGTCGTCACCTCAAAGGCGTGGTTTGGCGGCGGGGCGGACCTCACCCCGGTGCTCGCCGCGCGCCGCACGCAGGACGATCCCGACACGACCGCCTTCCACGCGGCGATGCGCGGAGCCTGCGAGGGGCGCCATGTCGACTATGGCCGCTACAAGGAGTGGTGCGACGAGTATTTCTATCTGCCGCACCGCAAGGAGCCGCGCGGCATCGGCGGCATCTTCTATGACTGGCTGGATTCCGGCGACTGGGAGGCGGATTTCCACTTCACCCGCGCCGTCGGCCTCGCTTTCCTCGATGTCTACCCCGCGCTGGTGCGGGCGAACTTTGCCAAGCCGTGGACCGAGGCCGAGCGCGAGGAGCAGCTCATCCGCCGCGGGCGCTATGTCGAGTTCAACCTGCTCTATGACCGCGGCACGATCTTCGGGCTGAAAACGGGCGGCAACATCGATTCCATCCTGTCCTCCATGCCGCCGGTGGTGAAGTGGCCGTGAGGCCCTACCCCATCGCCTCGCGCACGATCCCCTCCAGCGCCGTGCCGTCCATGGGAAAACCTGCCTCGATCCACGCGTCTTCCGCGCGTTTCAGCGCTGCGCCGAGCGCCGGGCCGGGGGTGAGGCCGCGCGCGAGGAAATCGCCGGCCTTGAGCGGGAAAACAGGCACCGCCCACGCGCCCGCAAGCGCGATCAGGGCGCGCCAGCCTTCATCCTCCAGCGGCGCGCCCGAACGGGCGAAGGCAATGAGCGCCCGGGCGGCATAGGTCGCCCGGCCCATCCGGTAGATGAACGCCTTCTGCCCCTTTTCGCACATGGCCGGCGCGGGCGCGGGGCCGGTGAGCGCCTCCAGCCGCGCCGCCTCGCTGTTGGAAAGCCGCAGCCCTTCACGCAGGGCGAGCGCGTCCGCTTCCTCGCGCACCGCCAGCGCGCCGAGCCGGCGGATCGCATCGGGCGCGACGCCCAGCGCCGCCTCAAGGGCGGCAAGGCGGGTGAAGGTCGCCACATCCCCGGCCCGGCCGAGCACCGGCGTCAGCAGGTCGGCGCGGCCCATCTCGGCGAGCGTCGGGGCGGCGCCGGGAGCGACGAGCAGCTTGAGCAGTTCCGTGCGCACCCGCTCGCGTGAAAGCTGCTTGAGCCCGGCGCGGTTGCGCATCGCCGCCGCCAGCGCCTCGGCATCGACGGGCCCGTGCCCGAAGGCGGCATGGAAGCGGAACAGGCGCAGGATGCGCAGATAATCCTCGCGGATGCGGCGGTCCGCCTCGCCGATGAAGCGCACGCGCCCCGCGCGCGCATCGGCCTCCCCGCCGACGAGATCGATCAGCGCGCCCTCGCGCGTCAGGTAGAGCGCGTTCATGGTGAAGTCGCGCCGCGCGGCGTCCCGCGCCCAGTCGCGGCCGAACACCACGCGGGCGCGGCGCCCGTCGGTCTCCACATCCTCGCGCAACGTCGTCACCTCATAGGGCTCGCCCGCGGCGACGACGGTGATCGTGCCGTGCTCGATGCCGGTCGGCACCGGCTTCAGCCCCGCGGCCCGCGCACGGCGTATCACATCGTCCGGCAGCGCCGTGGTGGCGATGTCGACATCCGCGCGCGCGCCGCGCCCGATCAGCCAGTCGCGCACCGCGCCGCCGACGATGCGCGCCTCCTCGCCGTCGCCGTTCAGCGCGTCGAGCACGCGCGCGAGGCCGGGGCGATGGTCGGTCAAAGGGTTCATTCGATATGGCCGGGGATGAGCACGCCGTCCTGCCAGGTGGGCGGCACATAACGCCCGGCGGTCGGGCCGCGCTGCGACGCCTCGAAAACATAGAGGCTGCCGCCGAGCAGCGCGATGCCCAGCAGCGAACAGACCAGCAGAGCCCGCACGGACCAGCCGGCGAACAGGCTGTCCACCCGCCGGCCATAGCGCAGATAGAGCGCGAAGGCGAGAAAGGGCAGGAGGAACAGCAGGACCTGACCGAGAATGCGCGCCATCACAGATACACCCGCTCATAGAGGCTGCGCAGGATGCCGGCCGTGACGCCCCAGATGCGCCGCCGCTCATAGATCATGGCGTGGAACGTCCGCATCAGCCCCTGCGACTCGCGCGTCTCCAGAATGTGGTTGCCGGGGCTCATCAGGAAATCCAGCGGCACCTCGAAAGCCTCGTCCACCTCCCCCGGATTGAGCGTCAGCCCGAACTCCGGGCGGACAACGCCGACTACCGGCACGATGCGAAAGCCCGTGCGGGTGAGATAGGGGTCGAGATAGCCGAGCGGGTCGACCAGGGCCCGCGCCAGCCCCACCTCCTCCTCCGCCTCGCGCAGCGCCGCGCCGAGCGGGCCGTCATCTTCCGGGTCGATCTTGCCGCCGGGAAAGGCGATCTGGCCGGGATGGTTCGGCAGGTTCGCCGAGCGCAGCGTGAGCAACACGGTCGGCTGGTCGCGCGCGACGATGGGAATGAGCACGGCGGCACCCCGCAGCGGCAGCGCGTCGACCAGGCTGCGATAATGCGGGGTCAGCTCATGGTCGCCGCGCGCCGGGTCGCCGTCGAGATCGGGCACGGGCGAGAGGCGGGCGCGGGCGCGGGAGAGAAAATCGTCGAGGCCGAGCGCCGGCACTTCCGGCAACGCGCCCAGCGCGTCCGGCAGAGCATCCGTCACAGCCTCGGACAAGTCGTCGGGCGTCAGGGCCTTCATCGCGTCGCGTCACCGTCGGCTGCGGCCGCGTCCGCCGGGGCGATCACGAAGAACGCCCCGCCGGAGGCGACGCCATAGACGGCGCGTCGGGCGCCATCCGCCTCATCGACCTCGCGCTCCTCCACCCGCTCGGCGAGGTCGAGGAAGACCGCGCGGGTGAGCCGGGCCCACAGGCCCCGCCGCACATGGATATAGGGCCGGACCGCCGTCTCGCCGCCCTCCTCGCGCGTCTGTGCGTCGAAACGCAGCGGGTGGGCGGGATCGCAGCGCACGAGATCGTCGAGATTCGTGCGGAAAACCAGCACCGGCCCCGCCGCGGTCTCCTCCACCGCCATGTCCACCGCGAGAAAGGGTGCGTCCTCGACGCGGATGCCCAGCTTTTCCGCCGGGGTCACCAGAACATGGCGCTCTCCCTCGCGCGTCAGCACGGAGGCGAACAGCTTCACCAGCGCCTCGCGGCGGATGGGGCGGCCCTCGTGATGCCAGACGCCCTCGCGGTCGATCACGATGTCGATGTCGCCACAATCGGGCGGATTCCAGCGCTCGACCGGCGGCAGGGGCCGGCCGGGACCGCTCCCCACCGCGCGCACCAATTCGTCAAGTCGACCTGAACCCGTTGAATCCACGAAATATTCTCTGTCACACGGGGGTAATCGCGGCTTCGTGATCCCCCGCCCGATAGTCGACGCGGTCGCAAGATAGCGTAAGCTGGTTCGAACGAAAGTCCGCAAGAGGCGGCAGCGTTCCTCCGGCCGGCCGTGTCGGTCGGAAGCATTGCAAAGTTCGTTGTTGCAGCGCACCATGATGGACGCGGCGGTGCGATGGGTTCGAGGAAGGGTCAGGGCGCAGGCTCTGGCTCCGGGTTTGAAGGAGCACGGCATGACGTCCGCCACCGGCGAGAATTTCGAATCCCTCGATGAGATGATCATCCGCTCGGCGGAGAGCACCGCGGCGAATGTGCGGGCCGCCAAGGCCGGCATCGGCGCGGTCATCTTCGGCCAGGAGGCGGTGGTGGAGCGCACGCTCATCACCATCCTGTCCGGCGGCCACGGCCTGCTGGTCGGCGTGCCCGGCCTCGCCAAGACCAAGCTGGTGGAAACCCTCGGCGTCGTGCTCGGCCTCGATGCCCGGCGCGTCCAGTTCACCCCGGACCTCATGCCCTCCGACATTCTCGGCGCCGAGGTGCTGGAGGAAAGCGCGGGCGGGCGGCGCTCCTTCCGCTTCATCCCCGGCCCGGTCTTCGCCCAGTTGCTGATGGCGGACGAGATCAACCGCGCCTCGCCGCGCACCCAGTCGGCGCTGCTGCAGTCGATGCAGGAAGGCCATGTCACCGTCGCCGGCGCGCGGCATGATCTGCCCAAGCCCTTCCATGTGCTCGCGACGCAGAACCCGCTGGAGCAGGAAGGCACCTACCCGCTGCCCGAAGCCCAGCTCGACCGCTTCATCATGCAGGTGGACGTGGACTATCCCGACCGCGACGCGGAGCGGAAAATCCTGTTCGACACCACCAGCGCCGAGGAGACCCGGCCCAAGGCGGTGATGACGGCGGAAGATCTCGCCGCCGCCCAGCGCCTGGTCCGCCGCCTGCCGGTCGGGGAATCGGTGGTGGAGGCGATCCTCACCCTGGTGCGCTCCGCCCGCCCCGGCCCGGACGCCGGCGATCTCGGCAAGTTCATCGCCTGGGGGCCCGGCCCGCGCGCCTCGCAGTCACTCATGCTGGCGGTGCGCGCCCGTGCGCTGCTGGATGGGCGCTATGCGCCGTCCATCGACGATGTGGTGGCGCTGGCCGAACCCGTGCTGAAGCACCGCATGGCGCTCACCTTCGCCGCGCGGGCGGATGGCGAGACCCTGCCCGGCCTCATCGCCAAGCTCGCCCGCCGCATCGGGTGAAGCGTCTTCCCCGGCGGCCCGCCGCCTTGACCGCAGGACCGGCTCGCGAGCCGTGGACGGAGAGATGACCGCGTGGAGTTCGACGCCGACACCGCCGTGAGAAGCGCCGCGCAGGATGCGGCGGGTCTGGTCGCCGCCATGCCCCGCCTCGTCCTGGAAGCGCGCAAGATCGCCGCAAGCGTCTATCACGGCCTGCATGGACGCCGCCGCGCCGGCACGGGCGAGAACTTCTGGCAATATCGCCGCTTCATGGATGGCGAGCCCTCCGCCCGCGTCGACTGGCGCCGCTCGGCCCGCGACGACCATCTCTATGTCCGCGAGCGCGAATGGGAAGCCGCCCACACCGTGTGGATCTGGCCGGACCTCTCCACCTCCATGGTCTTCGCCTCGCCCCTGGTGTGGGAGACCAAGCGCGACCGCGCGCTCATCCTCGCCTTCGCGCTGGCCGAGCTTCTGGTCCGCGGCGGCGAGCGGGTCGGCATTCCCGGCGTGATGCGGCCTTCCGCCGCCCGCAACATCGTGGAGAAGATGGCCGAGGCGCTCGTCCATGCGCCCAGCCTGCCGCAGAGCCTGCCGCCGGCCTTCTCGCCCTCCCCGCTCGCCGAAGTGGTGCTGCTCGGCGACTTCTGGAGCCCCACCGCCGAGGTGGTGGAAAGCCTTGCCGGCGTCTCCGCCTCCGGCGCGCACGGCCATGTGGTGCAGATCTGCGATCCGGCGGAGGAGACCTTCCCCTTCTCCGGCCGCGTGGAGTTTCGCGAGCCGGAAAGCGGCACCGTGCTCACCATTGGCCGGGCCGAGACGGTGCGCGAGGACTACGTGTCCCGCGTCGCCCTGCACCGCGCCACCATCCGCCGCGAGGCCGAGCGCCGTACCTGGAGCTTCCTCGTCCACCGCACCGACCGCCCGGCGAGCGAGCTTCTTCTCGCGCTGCACGCCCGCATGAGCGGCGGCAGCTTCGGCGTCACCGCCCATCCGGAAGGCCGGCCGGCCGATCCGGCGGCGCTGCCGGCATAGGGGGCGGTTCATGGGCAGTCTGTTCGGCATTCCCCTGGCCTTCACCACGCCGCTGCTGCTCAGCGCGCTGATCGGCCTCCCGCTGCTGTGGTTCCTGCTGCGCCTCGTGCCGCCGCGCCCGCGCCGCATCGCCTTCGCGCCGACGCGGCTGATGCTGGACATTCCGCCGAAGGAGGAGACGCCCGCGCGCACGCCGTGGTGGCTCACCGCGCTGCGCCTCCTGCTTGCCGCCGTCATTATCCTCGCCGCCGCCGGGCCGGTGTGGAACCCGCCGGTCGCCGGCCCCGCCGCGTCCGGCCCCGTCGTGCTGCTGATCGATTCCGGCTGGACCGCCGCCGCCGGCTGGGAGGCGCGCCGCGCCAGCGCCGAGGGGGTGGTCGCCGATGCCGATCTCGAAGGGCGCGGCATCGTGCTCATCCCCACCGGCGAGCCGCCGCTGGAACCGCGCGTCATGGCCCCGCGCGAGGCCCGCGAACGCCTGCGCTCGCTCGCCCCGGTCGCTTTCGTGCCCGACCGCGCCCCGGCGCTGGCGAGCCTGCGCAAGGCCCTCGCCGCGGCGCCGGAAGCCTCCATCGTCTATCTCTCGGACGGCGTGGCCCTGGAGGGCACGGAGGGCGTGCCCGCCGACATCGCCGCCGCCGCCGACGGGCGCCCCCTGACCACGCTGGCCGACGGCGTGCGCGAGCCGCTGGCGCTCACCGGCGCCGACAACGCCATCGACGCGCTCACCGTGAAGGTCATTCGCGCCGACCGCGAGACCACCGGGCGGTCCGGAACGGTGCGCGCCTTCGACATGCGCGGCCTCGCTCTGGGCGAGGCGCCCTTCACCTTCGAGCCCGGCGCCCGCGAGACCGAGGCGCGCTTCGACCTGCCGGTGGAGATCCGCAACGACGTCGCCCGCCTCGACATCGCGGACGAGGCCTCGGCCGGCGCGGTGCAGCTTCTCGACAAGCGCTGGCGCCGCCGCACGGTGGGCCTCGTCTCCGGCACGGCGGCCGACCAGCGCCAACCCCTCCTCGCGCCGTCCTATTACCTCACCCGCGCGCTGGCCCCCTTCGCCGATGTGCGCACCGCCGAGGGCGCCGGCAGCGCGGAGGCGGTGGACCGCTTCATCAACGACAAGCTGCCCGTCATCATCCTCTCGGACATCGGCAATCTGCCACCGGAAACCCATGCGCGCCTCGCGCGCTGGATCGAGGGCGGCGGCGTGCTCATCCGCTTCGCCGGCCCTCGCCTCGCCAATGGCTCCGACGATCTCGTGCCGGTGACGCTGCGCAGGGGCGGGCGCGTGCTCGGCGGCTCGCTCTCCTGGGAGCAGCCGCAATCGCTGGGCGGCTTCACCGCGGAAGGCCCGTTCCGCGACGTGCCGGTGCCCGGCGACGTGACGGTCCAGCGCCAGGTCCTCGCCGAACCGGACGGACTGCTCGCCTCGCGCACCTGGGCGACGCTGACCGACGGCACGCCGCTCGTCACCGGCGAGCGGCGCGGCGCCGGCACGCTGGTGCTGTTCCATGTCACCGCCGACACCTCCTGGTCGAACCTTCCGCTCTCGGGCGCCTTCGTGGACATGCTGCGCCGGGTCGTGGCGCTCGGCGGGTCGAGCGCGGCGGAAGTGGCGGCCGACGGCAGCACAGGGAACGTCCTCGCCGGCGAGACCGTGCCGCCGAGCCGCCTCTTGGACGGCTTCGGCGCCTTCCGGCCCGTCACGCCCACCGCCAAGGCCATTCCCCTCGGCTTCAACGGCCGCGCCAGCGCCGACCATCCGCCGGGCTTCTACGGCCCGCCCGAAGGGCTGGTCGCGGTGAACGCGCTCCTGCCGCGCGACCGGCTGGTGGCGCTCGACCTCACCGGTCTCGGCACCGTCGAGCCCTATCGCGACGCCACCCCGCGCGATCTGCGGGCGCCGCTGCTTCTCGCCCTTCTCGCCCTCCTGCTGATCGATGCCATGATCGTCTTCCTGCTGGCCGGGGGCCTGTCGCGCCTCACCACGCGCCGTGCCGCCACCAGCGCGGTACTGGCGCTTGCCGCCCTGCTCGCCGCCGCCCCGCTCGGCGAGTTGCGCGCCCAGAACGCGCCCCCCGCCGCCTCGCCCGCCTCCCCCTCCCCGGCCCCCGCGCCGCGCGCGGCCAC
>JAEZMI010000038.1 GCA_023414975.1 Pseudomonadota bacterium
CCCGCCACTGGCCCCGCGCCGCGGCGCTGGCCGGGCCGCTCGACTGGACGGAGGTTGACGAGGCGGGGCTCGCCCGACGCCTGCACGCCGATCCAGGCGCCTGGGGGGATGTGGTGATCGCCCGCAAGGAGATGCCGACCTCCTACCACCTCGCCGTGGTGGTGGATGACGCCGTGCAGGGCATCACCCATGTGGTGCGCGGCGCCGACCTTCAGGCCGCGACGTCGGTTCACCGCCTGCTCCAGCGCCTTCTTGACCTGCCCGCGCCGCTCTACACCCATCACGCGCTGCTGCTGGACGCGGACGGGCGCAAGCTGTCCAAGTCCATCGGCTCACAGAGCCTGCGTGATCTGCGCGCCAAGGGCGCGACGCTCACCGATGTGCGCCGGCTGGCGGGGCTGCCGTCAGCCGCGCATGATGGCTGACGGCGCGCCTCAGCCGACGCCGAGGATGAGGAACCACAGCGTGACGGTAAACAGGCTGAGCGCGGTCGAGAGCGAGACCGCGCTCGCCGAGGCGGTGACGCCCGCCTTGTAGCGTTGGGCCAGGAGATAGGCGTTCACCCCGCTCGGCATGGCCGCGAACACCACGGCGACATCGGCCCAGACCGGGGGCATGGGAAGCAGCCGCGTCAGGCCGTAGACGATGGCGGGGTGTACCACGAGCTTCAGCACGGTGATGACGATGGCCGGGCCGAGATCACCGCGGATCGGGTAGCGGTGCAGGGCGAGGCCGAGCGAGACCAGCGCGCAGGGCACGGCGGAGGCCGCCAGCATGTCGAGCGTCTGCTTGAGGAGACCGGCCGGCGCATAGCCGACGATCTTGGCGATGGCGCCGGCATAGATGCCGAGCAGGATGGGGTTGAAGGCCAGCATCCGCCCGAGCTTCGTCAGCCCCCTGAGCGAGAGGCCGACGCTCGCGCCCTCGGTCAGCACCGTCGCGACGATCATCATCACCGGCAGGTGGATGGCGATGAGCAGGAAGAGCGGCACCGCGCCCTCCGGCCCGAACGCCTGGAGGATGAGCGGCACGCCGACGAAGACGGTGTTGGCCTGGCCCGAGGTGAAGCCCTGGATCACCGATTCCACATGGTCGCGCCCGAAGACGCGCTTCGCCGCCAGCATGCCCAGGGCGAACACGGTGAAGGCGCCGGTGAAATAGGCGATCCAGTAACCCCAGGGCTGCCCTTCCGCCGGCAGCTGTGCCTCGGCCAGCGTCTTGAAGATCAGGACGGGCACGGCGAGGCCGAAGACGTACTCGGACAGGCCCTCCGCCGCGCGCTCGCGCAGATGACCGGAGAGCGAGGCGATAAAGCCGAGGCCGATCAGCCCGAAGACCGGCGCCACGATATAGGCGATGGCGCCGAGCTGGGCGAGCATGACGGCTCAGGCCGCCGCGACGATGGCGGCGCTCGACACCAGGTGCGAGCTGCGCACCGGCACCATCACGTCGATGCGGGCCCAGAGCCGCTCGGCGACATCGACGGGAGCGACGAAGGCGATTTCCGCCCGCATCTCTCGCAGGTCGGCGGGATCGATCCGGCCGTCTTCCGGCCCGTCCAGCCGCACGCGGGTGGGCTGAACGTCGTGGATGGCGAAAGGCTCGAGCAGACGGAGCATGAGGTTCGGGTGCGCATCCGCCTCGACGACGAGACGGTGACGGAGAAGACCAGCGGTCATGACGAATTCCGATGACGAAAAGGGATAGGGACGGCGCGTCAGAACTCCCGGCCGATCATGTCGGCCGGGCGACGAATTCGCCGAATGGCGCGCGCGGGCGCTCCCTGGAACGTCATCGTGAACATGCCGGAAACTATGCCGGGGCGGGCGGCCTCGTCAATGGCGCTATCGGCGATTTGCGCGGGAACGAACGTCGCCGGCGGGAGCCTTGGCTCAGGGCATGGGCCGGCTGACGGCGGACGGTTCCGCCGGGCATGGGCCGATGCCGCAGACCAGCCATGTCGACAGCCCGTTCACCAATGCCATCAGGCTGATGATGAAGAGCGCCGTCATTCCGAGTGCCGAAAGGCGGCGGCCCCGGCGTGCGGGCAGCCCGCGGTCCAGCAGCACGAGAAAGGCGCCGGCGGCGATAAGCAGGACGAAGGTCGTCAGCACCCAGCCATGGGCGGAAATATGGTGCGAGAGGTCGTCATGGGCGGCCGGAGCCGTGGCGACGTGCAGCAGAATCTGACGCGCGGTGACCATTGCCCCGGCCATGGCCGCGCCGATCGCGATGGCGTAGTGGCTCGTGCGGCGGCCGAAACGCAGATTGAGGCATGCGCCCGTGGCGACGCCGAAGAGAGCCATCCGCTGCATGATGCAGAGCGTGCACAGCGTGAGGCCGTGGCGCACCTCGTCCATATAAGTGAAGACAAGGACGAGGGAGATGAGGAGCACGCCCAGCGCGTTCACGCGCCGCGACGCTTTCAGCGACAGGCGGGGCAGAAGATCGGCCACCGGACGCCGCTCGTTCGGTTGACCCTCCAGATGGGTTGGATCGGGCATCGGGACGGGCGGCATGGGCTAGAGAATCATCCGCAGCGTGTCCATCGCATGGTCCCGGAAGAGCACCAGCAACCCCACGAACGACGCCAGCCAGAACAGAATGGCCAGCCGCCGCTTCCCGACCGCGATCAGCAGCAGTGCGGAGAACAGCCCGAAGAATGGCAGGCTCATCCTCCCAGCCACCGGGGCATTACAGGTTCATGGGCAGACTGAAGCACGCCATCTCCTTCGTCTCGTGTCCTGAGCGCCTACCGCTCCGGCCCCGCATCCAAATACACAGGTCAGCTAAGGTGCCATGACACTCTGAAATTTTAGTTAGCCGGAGCAACCATTTTCATAGGATCGTTTCGCCGGCGTGGTGCCGGCAAGGTGTGTGCCGGCAAGGCGTCGGGCACTTGTGGGTGTCGGGCGCTTAAAGGAGTCGGGTGCTTACAGGAAGCTCTGGGGGTCGATGTCGATCTCGACCTTGAGGTCCCCGCGCGCGCGGGGAGCCGCCGCCATCCAGCCGCGCACATAGGCGGAGAG